>NZ_JAPTFQ010000118.1:0-8710 GCF_030985535.1 Stenotrophomonas sp. Sm2128 | reverse complement strand
GTCCGCGGCATGGATGCCGCGGCCAAGCCCCCACGGACGGGTTTACGGCGTCCCCCGCGAACCCGACCGTCCCGGCCAGCCCTGGGATAGCAATACGCGACCCGCCACGAGGGGCTCCGCCGTTCGCCGTCCTACTCCACTCCCTCACGCTCGATCGGCACGCTGCGCGGATTCTGCATGTGCTCCCGCGCCGCGCCATAGCGCTGCTGCCGCTTGTGGTGGAACGCCACGAACTCATCCCGTGGCAGCGGCCGCGAGAACAGCCAGCCCTGCGCGAACTCGACCTTCCGGGTATGCAGGTACGCCAGCTGTGCCTCGGTTTCCACGCCCTCGGCCACCACCCACAGGCCCAGCTCCTTGGCCATGTCGATGATGTGCGGCGTCACCGGGCTGGTCGCGCTCTCGGTGCCGATCGCATCGATGAACGACTTGTCGATCTTCAGCGCATCCAGTGGCAGCTGCTCCAGGTACTGCAGGCTGGAGAAGCCGACGCCGAAATCATCAATGGCCACGCTGTGCCCGGCCCGACGTGCCTGTGCCAGCATCGTGCGGGCGCGGTCCAGATCGAGGAAACCGCGTTCGGTGGCTTCCATCCAGATCTGCTGCGGCAGGATGCCGCTGCCGGCCATGTGCTTGGAGATCATCTTCAGCGCACGGCCGCTGCTGATGTCTTCGGCGGCCAGGTTGATCGCAATGTGCGCGCTGCGGTCGGCCACCAGCAGTTCGCGCATGTCGCGCACCACGTTCTCGATCACCAGATCGGTGACTGCGGCGATCATGCCGGCCTCTTCGGCCAGCGGAATGAACAGGTCCGGCCGCACCTGGGTGCCATCCGGGCGCTGCCAGCGTACCAGCGCCTCGGCGCCGACGCAGATGCCGGTATCCAGTTCGATGATGGGTTGATAGTGCAGGTACAGCTCGCGGCGGCGGATCGCCGTGGCCAGCTCGCCGCGCAGGGACAGGCGGCGACGCGACAGCCAGATCACCAGGCCGGCACCGATGGCGGCCAGCAGAACGCCGATCGGCACGAACAGCCAGGCCTGCTGGCGGAAGGTCGCGGCAAGCGCGGTACGCGGCGTGGTTGCGATCGCCAGCCACTCTTCGTTGCGCGCGGTGGCGTACAGGGTGTTGTGGTCCAGGCCCTCACCGGGCGCGCGCAGCAGGGTCTCCAGCAATGCCGGATCCATGCCGTCCTGCCTGGCCAGGAGGCGGCCGTCCGGGCTGGCCAGGGCAAGGCGCACGTTCGGGTCGGCGATGACATCGACGAAGCGGCGCGGATCGACCAGCACGTCGTAGTTGCCATACAGGATCGACAGGACCTGGCGCCGTCCGCTTGCCTCGGGGCGCACATCCACGGCGATGCCGGCGCCATCACTGGTGACGTGGTCGGACCTGGGCTGGTTGACGTCGGACAGGAACGGGCCCCACGACGTGCAGCGCAGCTTGCCACCCTCGAAGTAGCCCATCTGGTCGACCGACGGCGAGGTCATCACCAGCGTCTGCATGCGCCGGATGTGGTCCGGCCCGCACGGATCGTAGGCGCCGGCCTCGGCGGACTTCAACGCGGCCAGCGCTTCCAGGTAGGACTGGTCGGCGCGGCGCAGGGTGCGGCCGGCGATGTCGCGCAGGCGCTGCTGCTCGACACTGACCGCACGGTCCCAGGTTGCATAGGCCATCACCGCGATCGGCACGGCTGCGGCCAGCAGCGCCAGTGCGGTGCCGCCGATGATCACGCGCAGCCGGCTCATGGCCGGGGCTCCAGCGGGGCGGGCAGGGCAGGGCGCATGGTCGGGCCGATCCTTGGGCAGGTGCGGCTATCTGAGCATGGCGCCGGGCCGGGCGGAATGGGATGAATCCGGTATTCGGTCACATTGTGATGAAAGCGGCCAAGTTTGACGGGATTGGCCCATCCGACGCTGGCGCTCCGGCCTGCGGAGGACTACCGTCGAACGCTTCGCCCGCCCTTTTGCCCGCGCCCATGACCGAGCCCGCAACGCCCCCCGAGCACCTGCGCCGCAGCCTGTCCAACCGCCACCTGCAACTGATCGCCATCGGCGGTGCCATCGGTACCGGCCTGTTCATGGGGTCGGGCAAGACCATCAGCCTGGCCGGCCCGTCCATCGTCTTCGTTTACCTGATCATCGGCGCGATGCTGTTCTTCGTGATGCGCGCGATGGGCGAGCTGCTGCTGTCCAACCTGCAGTACAAATCCTTCATCGATTTCTCCACCGACCTGCTCGGCCCCTGGGCCGGCTTCTTCTGTGGATGGACGTACTGGTTCTGCTGGATCGTCACCGCCATCGCCGATGTGATCGCCATTGCCGCCTACGCGCAGTTCTGGTTCCCCGGGCTTGAAGCCTGGAAACCGGCGCTCGCGTGCGTGATGCTGCTGCTGTCGCTGAACCTGGTGACGGTGAAGCTGTTCGGCGAGATGGAATTCTGGTTCGCGCTGATCAAGATCGTGGCGATCTGCGCGCTGATCATTACCGGCGCCGGGCTGGTGGCGTGGGGCTTCACTTCACCCAGCGGCCACACCGCGTCGCTGTCGAACCTGTGGAATGACGGCGGCATGTTCCCGATGGGCCTGGTCGGTTTCTTCGCCGGCTTCCAGATTGCGGTGTTCGCCTTCGTCGGCATCGAGCTGGTCGGCACCACCGCCGCCGAAACCGCCGACCCCGAGCGCAACCTGCCCAAGGCGATCAACTCGATCCCGGTGCGCATCATCATCTTCTACGTGCTGGCGCTGATCGCGATCATGGCCGTCACCCCGTGGCGCCAGGTGGTGCCGGACAAGAGCCCGTTCGTGCAGCTGTTCGTGCTCGCCGGCATCCCTGCCGCCGCCAGCCTGATCAATTTCGTGGTGCTGACCTCGGCCACGTCCTCGGCCAACAGCGGCATCTTCTCCACCAGCCGCATGCTGTACGGCCTGGCCGAAGAGGGCCACGCCCCGCGCGGGTTGTCGAAGTTGTCACGCGCCGCCGTGCCCGCCCGTGGCCTGCTGTTCTCGTGCCTGTGCCTGCTCGGTGGCACGCTGCTGATCTACCTGATTCCGAACCTGGTGACCGCCTTCACCCTGGTGACGACGCTGGCCACGGTGCTGTTCATCTTCGTCTGGTCGCTGATTCTGGTGGCCTACATGGCCTATCGCCGTCGCTACCCGGAGCGTCACGCTGCCTCGATCTTCAAGATGCCCGGCGGTGTTGCCATGTGCTGGGCCTGCCTGGTGTTCTTCGCCGCCGTGCTGGTGCTGCTGAGCCTGCAGGACGACACCCGCCAGGCGTTGATCGCCAGCCCGGCGTGGTTCGTGCTGCTGGGCGTGGGGTATTGGGTGCGCCGCAGGACCGCGAAATGACCGGGGATGCGGGGGCGGCAAGGCCGAAATCGGGAACGTCGGAAGCGTCGACTGTTAGTCGACTGCTCTCCCGTGGGCTTCCGGAAAACCCCGCGCTGCGCGCGATAGTCGACTGACAGTCGACTCTACCGGCGCCGGCGCGGGCGCGGGTGCAGCCCTGCCGGCCCCCATTCACCCAACATTAGCGGGCGCGGCCGGATGATCCGGCCGCCATGCCCCGTCACCCTCTCCTGCTTGCGCTGTTGCTGCTGCCCAGCCTGTGGCCCGGGCTGGCCGCCGCGCGCACCGTCTACCGCTGCGTGCAGGGCAACACCGTCAGCCTGGCCACCGCGCCGGAACCCGGTTCACGCTGCACCCCGAAGGAAATCGACGACAACGCCATCCAGACCCCGAACCTGTGGGGCAACATGGGCGTGTTCAGCGGCGTGCTGTACGAGCGCGAGCAGGATGGCGCGCTGGTCTACTCCACCCGCAACCTGCCCGGCTCGCGGGTGTTCCTGAAGTTCACAGTGGCCACGCCGCCGGGCGAACCTGCCCACGAAGGCCTGGGCAAGGTCGGCAAGCCGCAGTTGGCGCAGCACGCCAAGCAGTTCAAGGCCGCGGCCAAGGCCACCGGTGTCGATGACGCATGGCTGCGCGCGATTGCCCATGCCGAAAGCAACTTCGATGCGCTGGCGGTCTCGACCAAGGGCGCACAGGGCGTGATGCAGTTGATGCCGGAGACCGCACAGGAATATGGCGTGCGCGATCCGTTCTCGCCGCAGCAGTCGATCGAGGGCGGCGCGCGCTACATGCGCGCGCTGCTGCGCCGCTACAACGGCGATCGCCCGTTGGCGGCGGCCGCCTACAACGCGGGCATCGGTGCAGTCACCCGCTACAAGGGCGTGCCGCCCTACGCCGAAACCCTGGCCTATGTGGACAAGGTGATGGCCCTGTATGCACGCTACCGCGAAGCGATGGGCATCCGTACCGAGGTGCCAGCCCGCTAGGCGGAAGGTGTAGTGCCGAGCCCACGCTCGGCGCCACAGAAAATCGGCTCAGCGCGAAGTGGAAGCGCTGACCAGGTCGTAGCGCTCAATGCGGCCGACGCGTGCCACCTCGGCCTGCACGTCGGCGCGCTGCTTCAGCGCACGCCAGGCCGCATCGATCTTCACGTCACCGGGCAGCGAGGGGTAGGTGCGCATGTCCTGCAGGGAGGCCAGCGCCTCGCCACGGTCGGTGGGGGAGCGCAGCTGTTCGATCAGCACTGCGGCTGCGCCGTCCAGGTTGCCTTCGTCCAGCAGCATCTCGCGATGGAACAGGCGTGCGTCGTCGCGCTGGGCAAGGATCACCGAGCGGGCGGCTTCCACTGCCTGGGCATCGCCGCGTTCGCGGGCGGCAGCGAACTGCAGCAGTGCCTGGGCCGCCTTGCCGTAACCGGCCAGGCCTGGCATGTCATTCACTGCGGCAGCAGCGTCCTGCATGCGGCCCAGCGAACTGAGCACGAAGCCGACGTTGAACTGGTGCTCGGCACCATCCGGGCCCAGCGCACCGATGCGTGCGGCCAGCCTGGCTGTGGCCAGCGCATCGTCGGTACGGCCCAACCGGCGCAGCGCCGTAAGCCGGCTGTTGAGCAGCCATGCCACCCATTCGGCTTCCGTCGCCGAGGGCGACTCACCTTCGGCCGCCGCACCGGCCATGCCATCGGTCAGTGCCAGCACTTCCTCGTTGCGGTCCAGCATCAGCAGCGTACTGCTGAACTCGGCCATGCGTGCGTCCAGCGCCCGGTCGAGCAGGCCGGAGACCCGCAGTTCGTCGAGGTGTTTCTGTGCAGCCTGCACCGGATCGAAGCGGGCATCGGCGCGGTCGACATAGCGATCAAACCGCTTGTCACTGCGCAGGCGGATGATCTCGGCGGGGCCGGTGATGCGCGCCAGCGTGGCGGGAATCCTGTCGCCACGGCCGTTGTCGGCCTGCAGCGTGGCCAGCGCCAGCCACAGCCCGGTGGGTTCCAGGCCGCCGCTCTTCCAGCCGTTGTCGAACAGCGCCTGCAGCAGTTCCATGCGCTGCTGGGGCTGGTCCCGCAGGCGGAACTGCAGGTAGTTGATCGCGTGGTGGTCCACCGGCAACGGCGCGTCGGCATGCTTCAGCGCCTGCACCAGGTGCTTCGTGGCAGGTGCCGGTTGGTTCTCGGACAGTTCCACCGAGACCAGGGTCAGCAGGATCTGCGCGTCGTCCGGCAGTGCTTCCTGTGCGCGCTGCAGGTAGCGGCGCGCCTGGTCCGGCTTCTTCTGCACCATTGCGGTCCAGCCGGCCACCTGCGCGGCGCGGCCGCGGTGTTCGGCATCGAAGTCATCCAGCATCGGATCTTCCATCAGCCGTTCCATCGCGATCAGCGCACCCAGCGTGTTGCCACTGCGCGACTGCTGGATGGCTTCATCCCATCGCGTGGCATAGGCCTGGTGCATCGCATCGGCGGTGACGGACGGCTTCTGCGGCACCACCGTGATCGAAGCAGTGGCGGATGTGCTGGCCAATGCGGCAAACAGCAGGGCGGCGACGGTGAGGATGCGGGGCATGGAGGATTTCCATCCGTGGGAACCGCATTGAACCCGCTGCAGCCAGCGAGAACAAGCGCGATGGATGGAACTCTGGCGTTTGACCGCACGATTGGCCATGGCGGATCGTGCGTTCAGCGACTATTGTCGGTGCCTCTTCAGACAGCAGGCAGGCAGCGCAGCACGATGGCACGGTGGCAATGGATGGCGGCAGGCGTAGCATTGGCGACGGTAGTGGCATTGGCCGCAACCTGGTGGGAGACACCGCTGCATACGCTGGGTGAACCGGCGGGTCCGGTTCCAACGCCGCTGGCGTGGACCGCGCAGATCGAACCGCTGGCCGGCGATGGCCACCCGGGTGACCGCGATGGCGCGTCCGCGCAGGCACGTTTCGCCGATCCGTACGCGTTGCTGCGCAGTGCCGATGGCAGCGTCTATTTCACCGATGCCGGTGACAACAACCGGATCCGCCGCCGCTTGCCCGATGGCCGCGTTGAAACGGTGGCCGGGCAGGGCGAGGGACGCGTTGATGGCCCGGCACTGCAGGCCAGTTTCAATACGCCTTCGGGCATTGCCGCCGACGCGCAGGGCAACCTGTATGTGGCCGACACCGGCAACCATGCCATCCGCCGCATCGGCATCGATGGCCAGGTGACCACGCTGGCCGGTGGTGAACAGGGCCACGCCGATGGCCCTGCCGCGCAGGCACGCTTCGATGCGCCGATGGGCATCGCAGTGGATGCGCAGGGCCAGGTCTACGTGGCCGATACCTTCAATGACCGCATCCGGGTGATCGGTACTGATGGCAACGTGCGCACCCTGGCCGGCGGCGATCGGCCCGGCCTGGCCGATGGCACGGGCGCCACTGCGCGCTTCGATACGCCGGTGGCGCTGGCCTTCGATGCGCAGGGCGCGCTGCTGGTGGCCGACCTTTTCAACAACGCGGTGCGCCGCGTAGGCGCCGACGGCACGGTGAGCACCGTGGTCGCCGCCGGTGGCGTGATCAATGGGCCGCTGTCGCTGGCCACCACGCACGACGGTGTGCTGTACGTGGGCGATCTTGATGGCCGCATCGTGCAGGTGACGCCGCAGGGCCACCAGATCGCGCTGGTCGGCAATGGCCGCCTGCCGCGCCTGGCCCGCCCGAGCGGGTTGGCGCTGGATGCCGATGGCAGCGTGCTGGTGGCCGACGCCGCCAACTACCGCCTGCATCGCCTGCGCCCGCTGCCGGTGGGCGAACTGCCGGCACCGGCACTGGTCGGCCCGGCTGCCGATGCGGCGTTGCCGGAGACGGGCGGTCGCTGGCCGCTGGCACCGCAGGACGGTTGGCATGAAGTGGTCGGTACGTTGGGTGAGGTGCGCGGCAACTTCACCGGCGAGAGCCGCCACCACCTGCATGGCGGTTTCGACGTGCGCGGTGATGTGGGCCAGACCGTACTGGCGATTGCCGAGGGCAAGATCAGCAGCCCGGTGGCCGCCTGGAACCTGGGCGAGCAGGCCGAGGGCCTGGCCGTGGACCGCCTCAAGTACATCCACATGCGGGTCGGCCGCACCCCGCGCGATGAGCCCTACGATGCGCGCTGGCAGGCGTTGTATGACGAGCAGGGCAAGCTGGAGCGGATGCGCGTGCGCCGCGGCATGCGCATCCACGTCGGCGACCGCCTGGGCAGCATCAACAACCAGGCGCACGTGCACCTGGCCGTGGGCACCGGTGGTTTCGAGACCAATGCCGTGGCGCTGGGCTTCCACAACTACGCCGACCACTTCGCACCGCGCATCACCGATGTGGCGCTGCTGGACGACAACGACCAGCCGATGGCCGCCGGCAGCGATGGCGTGGTGATGGTGGCGCGCCAGGGCCGCGGCGTGCAGATCGTGATCGAGGCCTGGGACCAGGTCGACAACAACCTGCCGCGTCGTCGCCTGGGCATGTACCAGGTGGGCTACCAGATCCTCGATGCCGGCGGACAGCCGCTGCAGGGTTACGAGCAGCCGCGCTGGAACATCGTGTTCAACCGCATGCCGCCGCAGAAGGAAGCGGTGCGCGTGGCCTACGCACCGGACAGCGGTATCACGGTGCATGGCAGTGCGGTGACCCGGTTCCGTTACCTGGCCACCAACACCGTGCGTGATGGCCTGATGGAGACCGGGCGCTGGCAGCCGGCGGCGCTGCCGCCGGGCGAGTACATCGTGCGCGCCAGCGTGCGCGACTACAGCGGTAACGAAGGCGTGGGCCCGCGCGAGCTCAGGGTACGGCTGCTGCCATAGCCGCAGCCGGGGCGCCGCAGCGCTCGCGCTCGGCGTCCATGTCTTCCAGCGGCCGCACCTCGATGCTGCCGAAGCGCGCCCACGGGAAGTCGCGGGCGATGCGCATGGCTTCGTCGCGGTCGCGGGCGACGATCAGGTTGAAGCCGGCCAGCAGTTCACGGGTTTCGGCGAACGGGCCATCCAGTACACGGCTGTGGCCATCACGCACGCGCAGGGTCTGCGCGGTGTCGACCGGCTGCAGTTT
Organism: Stenotrophomonas sp. Sm2128; assembly: GCF_030985535.1. Classification (NCBI taxonomy): domain Bacteria; kingdom Pseudomonadati; phylum Pseudomonadota; class Gammaproteobacteria; order Lysobacterales; family Lysobacteraceae; genus Stenotrophomonas; species Stenotrophomonas sp. Sm2128. The sequence goes on along the minus strand of NZ_JAPTFQ010000118.1, from coordinate 309 downwards.
CTGCGCGGCCAGCAGCGTGCCCTCGGCCTGCAGTTTGTCTGCGTGGGCCAGGCAGTCGCGCATCAGCGCATTGAATTCTTCGATGGGTAGGGCCTGCAGCAGGGCAGGCTCGATGTAGATCAGAAGCAGGTACTGCTGCATGGCACGGTCCTGGCGGGGGCGGAGTGTCCATGATCGCGCAGGTTTGCGCGTGGGCATGTTGCAGCGCGGGAGGCGGCGCCTTCGGCGGGGATCGGCGAACGGCGGAGCCCCTCCGTGGTGGGGTTGGGTTGGTCGCTGAAAGCTCGGGTTCATGGGTTTGGCCGGGTG
>NZ_JAPTFQ010000117.1:0-9746 GCF_030985535.1 Stenotrophomonas sp. Sm2128 | reverse complement strand
GGCCGGTTACGGGGGACGCCGTAAATCCGTCCATGGAGGCTCGGTCGCGCCATCCATGGCGCTCACGCCCCCGCAACCGGACCCCCCGCCTTCGACAGTTGGCCGCGATCTATTGGAACCTGCTGCTGATGGTGCTTCTGATGGTGCTTCTGATGATGGTGGGTGCCGACCGTTGGTCGGCACGGGGTCGGATCCCGTTGCAACGCAACGGGCTCTGGCTCCGGTCGTGGCGCCATTTAACCGGCGTCGGTTTTCTGGCCTATGGCTGCAGGGTCCATCGGCCGGAATTCTGGCGCTGGTCGAGCGTGGCGGGCGGTGTGCAGCCGATTGCGGTGGCAATGCCGGGGCAGAGCAGGGCGGCGAGCAGGGTGAGGCGATGCATGGTGGAGCCTCGTTGGGAGGTCCCACTCCATCCTCCGGAACGCGGCAACGTTGTCTGTAGGAATTCGTGCAGATGCGCGGCGTTGTCAGCGCGCGGCCACGGTCTCTATCCACGCATGGCGTGGATCTACTGACGTCGTGCAGCGGTGCCAGAAACACCAACGCCCGGGCAAGCCCAGGCGTTCGTGCCCCCTTCATGCTGGTAGCGCGCTTCAGCCGGCCAGTTCGGCCTGCTCGCGTTCGATGCCGTACTTGCGCAGCTTTTCCACCAGGGTGGTGCGGCGCAGGCCGAGCAGCTGGGCGGCGTGGGCGACCACGCCCTGGGTACGTTCCAGTGCTTCGTTGATCAGGCCCAGTTCGATGTTGGCCATGTGGTTGCGCAGGTCCATGCCTTCGTCGGGCAGGGCGGCCGGTGCCGCCGGGCGATTGACGGCGATGCCGTGCTCCAGCGCCGGCTGGTTGCCGCTGCCGGGCGTGTGGAACGAGAAGCTGCGCAGGTCCAGTCGTTCTTCGCTGGTGGCGGGCTGTGCCGGCGCCGGCGTAGCGACGGCGGCCAGCGCGGCATCGCCACGGTAGCGGGCCGGCAGGTCCTGTACGCGCACCGATCCACCCGGATGCAGCACGGCCAGGCGCTCGACCAGGTTGGTCAGCTCGCGCACGTTGCCCGGCCATTCGTAGCCCGCCAGTGCCTGCAGGGCTTCCGGGGTGAAGCGCACTTCGCCACGGCCGGTGCGCGCCAGCTGTGCGGCGATGGTTTCCACCAGTGCCGGCAGGTCCTCGCGACGCTCGCGCAGCGCGGGTACTTCAATGGGGAACACGTTGAGGCGGTAGAACAGATCCTCACGGAACTTGCCTTCGGCGATCCGCGTTTCCAGATCACGGTGGGTCGCGGCCACGACACGCACGTTGCAGCGGATGGTCTGGTTGCCACCGACGCGCTCGAAGCTGCGTTCCTGCAGCACGCGCAGCAGCTTCACCTGCATCGGCAGACTCATGTCGCCAATTTCGTCCAGCAGCAGGGTGCCGCCCTCGGCCATTTCGAAACGACCCTTGCGCGCGGTCAATGCGCCGGTGAAGGCACCCTTTTCGTGACCGAACAGTTCGCTTTCCAGCAGGTCGGCCGGAATGGCGCCGCAGTTGATCGCCACGAACGGGCCATCACGGCGCGGCGAGCGCTGGTGGATGGCGCGCGACACCACTTCCTTGCCGGTGCCGGATTCGCCCAGCACCAGCACGGTGGTGTCGAACGCGGCCACCTGTTCGATCATGGTGCGCAGTGCGGTGACCGCCGGGCCGTTGCCGGTCGGTCCCTGCTCCTGCGCGGCACCGGCCTGGTGCTCGGCATCCAGGCGCTTGAGGCTGGCGCGGCGCAGCAGGGCTTCCATCTGCGCGTGGCGCAGCGGCGTCTCCAGTGGCCAGATGTTGGCTTCGTGCAGCCCGTGCTGCTGCGCGAAGGCTGCGGCATCACCGTCGGCCAGCAGTACCGGCGGTGGCAGGCTGCTGCCGCCCAGCCAGTTGTAGAGTGCGGTGCTGGCGGCGTTGTCGTCCAGGCTGCCGACGATCACTGCCATCCAATCGTTCTGGCGCTGCCGGCCCAGATCGAAGTCGGCCGCGTCGGAGACCCAGCGCGGGTTGAAGTCCATGAACTCCAGCAGGGCAACGGTGCGCTCTGCACGCACGGCGTCGTTGTCCAGCACAAGGATGCGCGATTCGCTCACGACTGTTCCTCCCTGAGGCCTTCCAGGATCGGCATGACTTCCTGGATGTAGGACAGCTTGCTGACGAAATTGTCGGCACCGGCACGCAGCGCGTGCTCGCGGTGCTCGGCGTCGTCGAAGTGGCTGGCGATCACGATGTACGGTGCGTCGTCCTGCGACTTGATCAGGCGGGTGGCCTGCAGGCCGCCCATCTCAGGCATTGCCAGATCCATCAATACGACCTGCGGGCGCAACGTTTCCGAACGCTCGATCGCTTCCAGGCCGTTGCCGGCGCTGCCGACGATCTGCAGCCAGTCGATCTTGCGGAAGTGGCGCATTGCCGCGTTGATGAAGCCCTCGTGGTCATCGACCAGCAGGACGGTAAGCTTGTTCATGTGCAACATCCTTTTCAGCCCACCCGGGCCAGCTGTGGTTGCCTGGCGCCGAGCCGGCGCCGTTCACGGGCCGGGGCGATGTCCAGTTGTTCCCGGTATTTTGCGACGGTTCGGCGGGCAATGTTCACCCCCTGGCGTGACAACAGGCCGGCGATCGCCTCATCGGCCAGTGGCCGACCGGCCGGTTCGGCGTCGATCAGGCGGCGGACCATGGCCTTGACCGCCTGCCCGGAGACGCTGGCGCCTTCCAGTCGGACGGCGAAGAAATGCTTCAGTTCGAAGGTGCCGCGCGGGGTCTGCAGGAACTTGCCGGTGGTGATGCGCGAGACGGTGGACTCGTGCATGCCGATTTCCTCGGCTACTTCCTTCAGGGTCAGCGGTGCCATGGCTTCCTCGCCACGCACCAGGAACGCGGCCTGGCGCTCGACGATTACCCGCGCGGTGCGCAGCAGGGTGTCGTAGCGCATCGACAGGCCGCGGCTGAACCAGCGCGCTTCCTGCAGCATCTCGCGCAGTGCCGGGGCGGCCTCACTGGTCTCTGCCAGCGCCTGTTCGTACTGGCTGTTGATGGAGACGCGGCGACTGGTGGCCGGGTTCAATGCCACCTTCCACTGGCTATCGGCGTGCCAGGCGACCACATCCGGAACCACAACGGCATTGCGTTCCGGCAGCAGGCTGTCGCCTGGGCGTGGCTGCAGCGACAGGATCAGGCGTACCGCTTCGCGCACGTCGTCGATCTCGGCGTCGTGCTGGCGGGCGAGGGCGGGGTAATCATGTGCGGCCAGCGCATCGAGTGCGCCGTCCAGGATGCGCATGGCCAGGTGGCGGGCAGGCACCGCGCCATGCAGGCTGCGCAGCTGCGCCTGCAGGCCCTCACGCAGGTCCTGGGCGGCCATGCCGGCCGGGTCACCGTGCAGCAGCTGCTGGCGGATGGCTTCGACGCCGTCGGCGTCGATGTCGAACTGGGCGCTGGCCAGCAGCTGCAGCTGGCCCAGTGGCGCCTGCAGGTAGCCAGCCTCGTCGCAGTGGTCCAGCCAGAATGCGGCCACTGCCAGCTGGCGATCATCCATGTCCAGCGACAGGCGCTGCAGCACGCGCAGCTGCGGGTCGGTGGATTCGCCGGCGGCGATGCGCGCCATGCGGTCGTCGTCGCCGTCCTGCCAGCTGGCGCCGGCCACGTCCCACATCGACGACTCCGGCAGCTCGTCGAACGCGGCGGTTTCCAGCGTCGCGGTGGCAACGTCGGTGGCGTCGGCGGCCGGTGCTTCGGGCTCTTCGATTTCCAGCAGGGGATTGGAGTCCAGCAGGCGCTGGATTTCCTGTTCCAGGTGCAGGCCATCAAGCTGCAGCAGCCGGATCGACTGCAGCAGCTGCGGGGTGAGGTGAAGTTGTTGGCCCAGCTGGGTCGAGAGTGCAGCCTTCATCGTGGTTCCCCGGCGCCGCTCCCCGGCGCCTTGTGGAACGCATCTTGCTTTTGATCCGGCGGTGGCGGAATCGGGGGGTTCCTGAGGAGCTTCGTGAATTTCCTGACGGCGTGTAGGGGTATTCCCTACAGCGGCGCGGAATGTTGACGATGATCGCTGCTAAGTTGCTGATTTCCGGTGCAAGGCCCGGATTGATCGGGCTGCGCCGTGTACGGATTCCTGTCGGGGAGTGTCGGGCTGACGGGAATTCGACGCTGGGTGCGGGTTGGCTGCGTCGGCTGTCGATAGAGACGATCACCGGTAGAGTCGACTGTCAGTCGACTGCTCTCCGATCAGACCAAGGAAAAGTCCCGCGCTCCGCGCGCAAGTCGACTGACAGTCGACTCTACCAACAGCCCACTCTACCCAGCCATCGCTTGGTCACGCCGAGGCTGGCGCTTACTCCAGCTCGTGCTGATGGCGCGCGGCCAACAGCAGCAGATCGTTGGCGCGACGGCAGCCCAGTGACTCCATCATGCGTGCGCGGTGGGTTTCCACTGTCTTGACGCTGATGCCGAGGTCGGCGGCGATTTCCTTGTTGCTCTCACCCTTGCCGATGCGGCGCAGGATCTCGCGCTGGCGCGGCGACAGCGCGGCGATGCCGGTGGGCTTCTCGCGGCCGAGCATCGGTGCCAGCATCTTGGCGGAGATCTGCGGGCTCAGGAACACCTGGCCGGCATGCGCCGCGCGAAGCGCCAGCTCCAGTTCCTGCGGCGCCGCATCCTTGACCACGAACCCGACCGCGCCGCGGTCGAGGGCATCGCGCACGTGCGCGGCGTCGTCGTGCATGGTCATCATCACAACCCGGGTACCGGGCGCGCGCAGCCGGATATCGCTGAGCGCTTCCAGACCCGTACGGCCAGGCAATGACAGGTCCATCAGGACCACGTCCGGGGCGTGCTGCAGGGCCAGCTGCAGCGCCTGTTCGGCGTTGCTGGCCTCTGCAACCAGCTGCACGTCGGCAAACCCCTGCAGCAGCCGCGCCAGGCCGGCGCGGACCAGGGTGTGATCGTCGACGATGAGAACTCGCACAGGCACGCAGCAGGTCCGTGTAGGGGAGTCCACCTTAACTTAGCTGAACGGGCGCGCCAAGGCTTGCCCGCCAAGCGCGATGGTGGCAGGTTTCAGCGCGCCCGGCGTGCCTCGGCCACCTGACGCCGGTGCAGGCGGAACAGGTGGCGCTCCATGGCCATTTCCAGGCCATCGCCAAGGCGCTGGAAGCGCAGCCACAGATAGTGGCCGCCGCCGCCATCGGCCGCTTCGGCAATCACTTCCACCGGCAGGTCGATATGGTCGGGCAGCCAATCACTGGGCTGCAGACGGACCAGGCCCGCCTGACCGGGGCTGGCGCCACTGCGCGGGCCCAGTTGCAGGCGGATGCCACGGCGCGACCAGCGCACCGGGCGCAGGGTCAGTTCCTGGCCCTGCTGGCGGACCAGGCGGCCAAGCAGCACCATCGCCAGATCCAGCTTCGCCTCCAGCCGCTGCAATTGCAGGCTGGCTTCATTGCGGTCGTCATGCTCGTCAACGCGACTGTCTTCAACCAGCGCCAGGCTGCGCAGCAGGCCCTCGGCACTGCCGGTACGGCCGGTGCCACTGCCTGCCTGGAATTCGGCGGGCAGTGCCAGCTCGCAGCTGAGCGTTTCGTCGAACAGCTCGCTTTCGGCGGGATGGTGCAGCGACGTTGTCGGCAGTTGGGTCATGCCAGCGATTCTGCCTGCAGGTAGGCATGGGCCGCGCGAAGAGAGCGCTGGCCGTCATTCATCAGTGCTGCCACCGCATCGCGACGCTGGCGCAGCAGGCCCAGCAGGTTCTGCTGGCGCTCGAACAGCGCACTGAGCGGTGCGTGGTCGTCCGAGGTCAGCGGCTGGCTGAGCAGGGCATGCAGCGTGCTGTCGTGACCGTCGAGCAGGCTGTCGGCCTGGTCGAGGGCGTCTTCGCCCAGGGCCTTTTCGAAGGCGTCCAGCTGGGCGTGCAGTTCGTGCAGGCTCATGGCGCCACCGCGGCCGGGCGGCGCTGTTCCTGCGGGATTGCATTCCAGGCGCTGTCGATCTCGCCCAGCAACTGCAGGGATTCATCGAGGGCGGCACGGTCGTTGTGCAGGTTGGCCTCGGTCAGGCGCTGCAGCACGTAGTCGTAGAGTGCCGACAGGTTCCCGGCGATTTCACCGCCAGCCTCATGATCCAGCGAGCCATTGAGGTGGCCGACGATCGCGCAGACCTCGCCGATCGCCTTGCCCTTGCCTGCCTGGTCGCCACGCTCGAGGCTGGCCAGGGCGCGCCGCACGCGCTCCAGCGCGCCGGCCAGCAGCATCGCCACCAGCTTGTGCGGATCGGCATCGGCGACCGCACTGGTCACTCCCACCTGGCGGTACTGCTCGGCATATTGACGGCTGGAACCGTACATTCGTGATTCTCCTTGCGCGGGGTGCCGCCGGCGGGTCGTGGGGACCGTTGCCGGCGGTGCGGCGTTGATTGCTGTTGCGTCCGTTATCGGTGCGTTGCACGCCAAACTTGAGCGTTGCACGCCGTCCTTTAGCGGTTCAGCTGTGCCAGCTGCTGCTGCAGCGACGTATTGCTCTGCTGCAGCTTGCCCATCAGGCTGTCCAGTGCGATGAACTGCTTCTTGTAGCGCTCCTCCACGTTCTTCATGCGCGTGTCGAGGTCCTTGCGGCGCTTGTCGATGTTGTCCAGCGTGGTGTTGAGGCCCTTGGTGCGGGCGACGAAGGCACCTTCCTTGCCGACCGTGGTACTGACGTAGCCGTCGACCATGGTGTACAGCGTGCCGGCACCGCCGGTGTCGCCGGTGATTGCCGAGCGGATCTTCTCGGGCTGACTGGCCAGCGCGGCGGCAAACTTGGTGGCGTCCAGCACCAGGCTGCCGTCGGCGTTGGGGTAGCCACGCGTCTGCAGTCCCAGCGTTTTCGGGTCCAGGCCATCGGCGGACAGTTCCTTCAGCACGCCCGACATCACCGAGCGCAACTGGCTGGAGGCACCACGCATCTGCGCGTCGCCGGTCAGCGTGGCGGCTTCCTTGGTCTTGGCGTCGTACTTGGTCTCGGTGTTGATCGCCGCGATTGCTGCGTTGTAGGCGGTCACGAACTCCTGCATCACCTTGGTGGCTGCAGTGGTATCGGTGCTGATCACGACGGTGCTCTTGCCCTTGACCTTGAGGTTCAGGGTCAACCCCGGCACGGCGTCGGCCACGGTGTTGCTGGCGCTGACCACCGTGACGCCATCGATGGTCAGCTCGGCATCGGCTGCCGCGGTGTTTTCCTGGAGGCTGCCCACCAGTGCGGTCAGTTTCGGGTCGCTGCCGCCGTATTCGAGCTTGATGGCATTGGCGGCGCCGGTCTTTTCCTGGGCAATCGACAGGTACTGGTTGTCGCCCGAGGCGATCAGGGTCGCCTGCACGCCTTCCTTGCGGCCTGCGGCGTCGATCTTGTTGCGCACGGTGGTCAGCGTATCGCCGGCTTCCACCTCGACCTTCATCGTCTTTGCCTTGTCGCCGACGCCAACGGTCAGCGTCAAGGTTCCGGCGCCGAAGGTGTCGGTCTTCCCTACCGAGGTATTGGCAATCAGCTTGTGTGCGGTGGCAAGGGATTTCACCTCCACCTGGTGGGTGCCATTGGAGGCCGCTGCCTTGGTCGTGCCCAGGTCGTACAGTGCCACCGAGGCCGTCAGCACGTCGTCGGTGTTGGCGGGTTGCGCCTTGCCGGTGGCGGTCACGGTGCGGGTATCGAAGGCGGTGGTGGCCTTCAGTGCGGTCAGCGCGGTCTTCAGCTTGTCGAAGGCTGAAGTGACAGTGCCGATCGACGACAGCTGCATCTTGGCCTTGGACTGCTGCAGGTTCAGCGCGTTGTCGGCGGGCTTGCGGTCGGCTGCGACCAGCTGGTTGACGATGTCCGAGATGTTGAGCCCCGAGCCAATGCCACCGTATCCAAAGCTTGCCATGTGATTCTCCTGGTATCCGGGCCTGGCCGTCGTGCGGTGGCCCGTCGTCAACGAAAATAGCGGCCTGCGCCGCTGGGTCTTGAGGACTTCGTTGATGCACGTGCCGTGCCAATGGTCTGGCGCAGGTTCTGGCACGCGGGTTGCAGGAAGGCTGGGGCAGGGTGCGGGTAGGTTCACCGCGGGCTGCCGGGAGTCTGCAAAAAGCCCTCCCCCAATGCAGGGGAGGGATCAGGCTACTGACAATCGGGGGGAGACGAAGCCGCCCGGTACGTACAGTCAAAGGTACAGCGCTGAAAGAGAGGTCCGCAGGAGCGGGCGATGCCAAGCCGGTTCGGGAGTGATCCCGGGCCGGGCATGGCCCGCGCCTTCGTGCATCGTGGCTTCCCGGTTGCCGCTACCGTCGGTTCGACCCGACGGTAGCGGCGCCCTCTTGCCGTGGATCAGCGCAGCAGGCTGAGCACGCCCTGCGGCACCTGGTTGGCCTGGGCCAGCATGGCCGTACCGGCCTGCTGCAGGATCTGGGTGCGGGTCAGCTCTGCGGTTTCCTTGGCGAAGTCGGTGTCCTTGATGCGGCTGCGCGAAGCCGACAGGTTTTCCGACGAGGTCTGCAGGTTGGCCACCACCGAGGTGAAGCGGTTCTGGATCGCACCGAGGTCAGCGCGGGTGCTGTTGATCGCACCCAGGGCCTTGTCGACCACTTCCATCGCCTGCTGTGCACCCTTCACGGTGGACACGTCGATCTTGTCGGCGAAGCTCTTGGCCACTGCGGTGGTGCTGGCGGTGATGTCGCCCGGGCCGGTGGCGATGCCGGTCCAGGTGCCGGTTTCCACGGCGATACCGAGGAAGGCGCCATTCTTGTCGACGCTGTCCTTGACCGAGCTCAGGTTGATCTTGCCACCACCGGCAGCGTCGACCTCGGCCAGGACGCCGGTCTCACCGATCTTGGCATTGATCGCAGCGACCATGGCCTTGGTGGCGGCGTCCTGGGTCTTGGTGCCATCGGCACCGCCCTGGGCGGCCACGTCGATGTCGGCGATGCTGATTGCCGAACCTGCGCCGTTGGTGATGGTCATGCCGCTGACCTTCACGCCGGTTGCGCCGTCTGCCGGAGCGGCGATGGTGAAGCTGACCGAATCGAACATCGCACCGCCCAAGGCATTGGCCTTGGCATCGATGGTCTTGTCGATGGCAATGGCCTGGCCCGCATTGGCGCCGACCTGGAACAGCTGGCTGGAGAACGAGCCGTCCAGCAGCTTGGTGCCGTTGAAGTCCGACTGCTTGGCGACGCGGTCGATTTCGCTGACCAGCTGGGTCACTTCGGCCTGCAGGGCCTTGCGGTCGCTGGCCGAGTTGGTGGCGTTGGAGGCCTGCACCGACAGCTCGCGGACGCGCTGCAGGTTGTTGCCGATTTCGGTCAGCGAACCTTCGGCGACCTGGGCCAGCGAGATACCGTCGTTGGCATTGCGGATGGCGACGTCGGTACCGCGGATCTGCGTGCCGAAGCGCTCGGAGATCGCCAGACCGGCGGCGTCGTCCTTGGCGCTGTTGATGCGCGAACCGGAGGACAGGCGCTGGATGGTGGTGGCCAGCGAGCTGCCGCTGGTGCTCAGGTTACGCTGAGCATTCAACGACATCGTATTGGTGTTGATGACTTGTGCCATGGTGCTTTTCCTTTGGCGAAGGTGGAACGTGTTTCAGGATCCGGGCGCCGCGTCATGCAGCGCCCGGAGGTCGATCAGCGGGTGGGGATCAGCGCAGCAGGCTGAGCACGCCCTGCGGCACCTGGTTGGCCTGGGCCAGCATGGCCGTACCGGCCTGCTGCAGGATCTGGGTGCGGGTCAGTTCGGCGGTTTCCTT
>NZ_JAPTFQ010000116.1:0-10311 GCF_030985535.1 Stenotrophomonas sp. Sm2128 | reverse complement strand
GCGCAGGACAGCGCACACGAGCAAGGCGCCATCGAGCACCATGGAGGGGCTTTTGCGTGTCCTGGCCAGGGCCACCCGCCGCCTCCCGCCCGTACCAGGCAGGCGCCAAGCCCTGCCCCCCGCATGACCGCAATGGCGTCACACGTTAAACTCCCGCCGTGAATACTCCCACCTACACCGCCCAGCAACTCGCCGAGCAGTTCGGCCTGCAGGTCCATGGCGACCCCGCCACCGCCATCCACGGCGTGGCCACCCTCGCCCACGCCGGTCCTGGCCAGCTGACCTTCCTCGCCAATCCACGCTACCGCGCCCAGCTGGCCGACAGCCAGGCCTCGCTGGTCGTGCTGCGCGCCGACGACGCAGAGGCCGCCCCCGGCGCCGCGCTCGTGGCCAAGGACCCGTACACCACCTTCGCCAAGATCGCCGCGCTGTTCGACATCGCGCCCACGCGCCCACCGGGCATCCACCCCAGCGCCGTCATCGATCCCAGCGCCCAGGTCGCCGCCAGCGCCCACATCGGCCCCTTCGTCTCCATCGGCGCGGGAAGCGTGGTCGGCGAGAACTGCATCATCGGCACCGGCAGCGTGATCGGCGAAGACTGCAGCCTGGACAGCGGCTGCGAACTGATCGCCCGGGTCACCCTGGTCACCCGGGTCAAGCTCGGCAAGCGCGTGCGCGTGCACCCCGGTGCCGTGCTCGGTGCCGATGGCTTCGGCCTGGCGATGGACGCCGGCAAGTGGATCAAGGTGCCGCAGCTCGGCGGCGTGCGCATCGGCGACGATTGCGAAATCGGCGCCAACACCTGCGTCGACCGTGGTGCACTGGAAGACACCGTGCTGGACGAAGACGTGCGCCTGGACAACCTGGTACAGATCGCGCACAACGTGCAGATCGGTGCGCACTCAGCCATCGCCGGCTGCACCGGCATCGCCGGCAGCGCCAGGATCGGCCGTTACTGCCTGCTCGGCGGCCACGTCGGTGTGGTCGGCCACCTCGAGATCTGCGACAAGGTCGTGATCACCGGCAAGTCGGTGGTCCGCAATTCCATCCATGAGCCGGGCGAGTACTCGTCCGGCACCCCGTTGACCGACAACCGCACGTGGCGCAAGAACGCCGCGCGCTTCAAGCAGCTGGACGCATTGGCTCGCCGCGTCCTGGCTGCTGGCAAGGAGAAAGAATGAACGACACGCTGCAGCTTCCGATCGACGTCTGCCAGATCCAGGAACTGCTCCCGCACCGCTACCCGTTCCTGCTGGTGGACCGGGTGCTTGAGCTCGACATCGACGCCAAGCGCATCCTGGCGCAGAAGAACGTCAGCATCAACGAGCCGTTCTTCCAGGGTCACTTCCCGGGCCGCCCGATCATGCCCGGCGTGCTGATCATCGAAGCGCTGGCCCAGGCCGGTGGCGTGATGACCCAGCTGACGCTTGGCCGCGATGCGCAGTCCAAGCTGTTCTACATGGTCAAGGTGGAAAACGCCCGCTTCAACAAGCAGGTCGTGCCCGGCGACGTGCTGATGCTGGATGTGCAGATGAAGCGCCTGATCCGCAACATGGGCTGGTACTACGGCGAGGCCAAGGTCAACGGTGAAGTCGTTGCCTCGGCCGAGGTCATGTGCGCCGGTGCCAAGGGCTGATCCACGGGAGGCAGCAATGACTGACAACGCACCACGGATCCACCCGACTGCCGTCATCGATCCGGCCGCGCGCCTGGCCGACGACGTCCAGGTCGGCGCGTTCACCCTGATCGGTGCCGATGTGGAAATCGGCGCCGGCACAGTGGTCGGCCCCCATTGCAGCATCCACGGCCCGACCAGGATCGGCCGTGACAACCGCTTCATCGGCCACGCCGCGATCGGTGGCGAGCCGCAGGACAAGAAGTTCGCTGGCGAACGCACCGAACTGGTGATCGGCGACCGCAACGTGTTCCGCGAGTTCGTCACCCTGAACCGTGGCACCGGCGGCGGCGGCGGCATCACCACGATCGGCAACGACAACTGGATGCTGGCCTACACGCACGTGGCGCACGACTGCCATGTCGGCAACTTCTGCGTGTTCTCCAACAACACCACCCTGGCCGGCCACGTGACCGTGGGCGACTACGTGATCATCAGCGGCTTCGCTGGTGCCCACCAGTTCTGCCGCATCGGTGCCCACGCCTTCCTCGGCATGGGCGCGCTGACCAACGGCGACGTTCCGCCGTTCACAATGGTCGGCACCGATTCGCTGGGCCGCCCGCGCGGCATCAACAGCGAAGGCCTGAAGCGTCGTGGCTTCGACGCCGAGCGCATCTCCGCCATCAAGCGCGCCTACCGCACCCTGTACGTGGCGGGCCTGCCGCTGGCCGAAGCCAAGGTGCAGCTGACCGAACAGGCACGCGACAGCGATGACGTGAAGGCCATGCTGGACTTCATCGAGCACGCTGAGAGGCCCTTGCTGCGATGAGCAGCACGACCGGCCAGGCGCCGGCCGGCGCCGCCGTGATTCCGCTGGCCTCGATGGCCGGCAGCGTCCCCGCGCAGCGGGTGCTCAGCGAGCGCCCGTTGCGGATCGCTCTGGTGGCCGGTGAGGCCTCCGGTGATCTGCTGGGTGCGGGCCTGGTGCGCGAGCTGAAGGCACGCTTTCCGAATGCCGAATTCGCCGGCATCGGTGGCGATGCCATGCGCAGCGCCGGCTGCCTGACCTGGCACGATGCCAGCGAGCTGGCGGTGATGGGCCTGACCGAAGTGCTGCGCCACCTGCCACGCCTGCTGAAACTGCGTTCCGCGTTCCGCCAGCGTGCACTGGAATGGCAGCCGGACGTGTTCATCGGCATCGACGCGCCCGACTTCAACCTGGGCATCGAACGCTGGCTGAAGCAGCGCGGCGTGCGCACCGTGCACTACGTCAGCCCCTCGGTCTGGGCCTGGCGCGAGAAGCGCGCCGAGAAGATCGGCAGCAGTGCCGACCTGGTGCTGTGCCTGTTCCCGATGGAACCCCCGATCTATGCCAGGCACGGCATCGACGCGCGCTTCGTTGGCCATCCGATGGCCGATGACATCCCCCTGCAGGGCAACCGCGAGGAAGCGCGCGCCGCGCTTGGCCTGCCGACCTCGGCCAAGGTGCTGGCGGTGCTGCCAGGCAGCCGCCTGGGCGAAATCTCGCGCCTCGGTGAACCGTTCTTCGAGGCCGCCTGGCAGGTCTCCGAGCGCCTCCCCGGCCTGCACGTGGTAGTGCCTGCCGCCAACCCGGCCTGCAAGCGCCTGATCGAAGAGCAGCTGTCACGCTCGGCGCTGCCGGTAGCCTTCTCGCATGTACTCGACGGTGAGGCGCGCAACGCCATGATCGCCGCCGATGTGGTGGTGCTGGCCTCGGGCACCGCGACGCTGGAGGCGATGCTGGTCAAGCGGCCGATGGTGGTCGGTTACCGCGTCAACGAGCTGACCTACCGCCTGGTCAAGGCGCTGGGCCTGATCAAGGTCGACCGCTTTGCCCTGCCCAACATCCTGGCGGGCCAGGACCTGGCACCGGAACTGATGCAGCACGACTGCACGCCGGACAAGCTGGCGGCGGCCATCCAGCAATGGTTCGACCACCCGCAGCGGGTGACCGACCTGCAGGATACCTATGCCCGCCTGCATCAACGACTGCGCCGCAATGCCTCGGCCCGCGCGGCCGACGCTGTGGGCGAGCTGTTGATGCGCGACCAGGCCCAGGCATGAGCCGCCGCCACGCCGCAGCGGCCAGCCTGGCCCTGTTCGACGGTGCCGCCGTGGTCGAGCCGGAGCGTCTGGTCGCCGGCGTCGACGAAGCCGGCCGCGGTCCGCTGGCCGGACCGGTCGCGGTGGCGGCGGTGGTGTTCGACCCGGCACGGCCACGCATCAACGGCCTGGACGATTCCAAGCAACTCACCGCAGCCCGCCGCGAGCAACTGCATGACCGCATCATCGAACGTGCACTGGCCTGGCACGTGGTGCTGGTGGACGTGGAGACCATCGACCGCCTGAACATCTACCAGGCCACCCTGCAGGGCATGCGTGACGTCGTTGCAGCGGTCGCCCACGTGGCCGGCTTCGCCCGCATCGACGGCAACGTGGTGCCCAAGGGCCTGGTACTGCCGGCGCAGGCGCTGGTCGGCGGTGATGGCATCGACCGCGCGATCATGGCCGCCTCGATCCTGGCCAAGGTCTCGCGCGACCGCTACATGCAGGACGTGCATGCCCGCCACCCGCAATACGGCTTCGAGCAGCACAAGGGCTACGGCACCCCGGCCCATCTGGCCGCCCTGCGCGAGCACGGCCCCTGCATGGAGCACCGGCGCAGCTTCGCCCCGGTGCGCGAGTGCCTGGAAAACCCGGCAGCTGTGACCGCAGACATCGCAATCGCCTGAGTCGCCTGAACGGTCGCTGCACCCGGCTGCGAAAGCAGGGTCAGGCGGGGCCCGCGGTTTGCCAGCGAACCGTGGGGAGCGATAGCGCGGATGCGATATCGCATGCCGTCAAGAGCTTGTCGCGCCCTCCAGCCCTCGCTACCCTGACCGGGCACTCCAGCGCTTCCCGACCCCGGCGACGATTCCCCCGTCAGCACCCGGGGCCCGCGCGCTCCAACCTGGTCCGGCATGTCCAACTCCCGCTTCGTACATCTCCACGTCCACACCGAGTTCTCGCTGGCGGACTCCACCATCCGTGTGCCGGCCAAGCCGGACCAGGCGGACCCGAAGAAGGCCAAGCAGGCCAACCTGCTGTCACGCTCGGTCGAACTCGGCCTGCCCGCGCTGGCGGTGACCGACCTCAACAACCTGTTCGCCCTGGTCAAGTTCTACAAGGCGGCCGAAGGCGTGGGCATCAAGCCTATCGCCGGCGCCGACGTGCTGATCGCCGAGGAAGGGCAGGATCCGTGGCGGATGACCCTGCTGTGCCGCGACCGCGAGGGCTACCTGAGCCTGTCGCGGCTGCTGACCCGCGCGTGGATGGAAGGCCATCGCCCCGAAGGCGGCGTGGCCATCCATCCGGACTGGCTGAAGGCCGGCAACGCCAACCTGTTCGCGCTGGCCGGCCGGCAGAGCCTGGCCGGGCGCCTGGCGCTGGACGGCAAGCATGAACTGGCCGAGCAGCGGCTGGCCGATTGGCAGCGTGTGTTCGGCGATGGCCTGCACCTGGAGCTGACCCGCACCGGCCGCGAGGGCGAGGAAACCTTCAACCAGTTCGCGCTGATGGCCGCCGGCCAGCGTGGCCTGCCGGTGGTGGCCAGCAATGATGTGCGCTTCCTGGCGCCCACCGATTTCAGCGCGCACGAAGCGCGCGTGTGCATTTCCACCGGCCGCGTGCTGGACGACCCCAAGCGCCCGCGCGAGTACAGCGACCAGCAGTACCTGAAATCGGCCGAAGAGATGTGTGCGCTGTTCGCCGACATTCCCGATGCCATCGACAACACGCTGGCGTTGGCCGAGCGCTGCAACATCGAGATGCGGCTGGGCACCTACTTCCTGCCCAATTACCCGGTGCCCGACGACGAGACCCTGGACACCTGGATCCAGAAGATGTCGCGCGACGGCCTGGAAGAGCGCCTGGAGAAGAATCCGCTGGCGCCGGGCAAGACCCGCGAAGATTATTTCGAGCGCCTGGAGTTCGAGCTCAACACCATCATCAAGATGGGTTTCCCCGGCTACTTCCTGATCGTGGCCGACTTCATCCAGTGGGGCAAGAACCAGGGCATCCCGATCGGCCCGGGCCGTGGTTCGGGTGCCGGTTCGCTGGTGGCGTGGGCGCTGAAGATCACCGATCTGGACCCACTGCCGTACAACCTGCTGTTCGAGCGCTTCCTGAACCCGGAACGCGTGTCGATGCCCGACTTCGACATCGACTTCTGCATGGACCGCCGCGACGAGGTGATCGACTACGTCGCGCGCAAGTACGGGCGCGAGCGCGTCAGCCAGATCATCACCTACGGCACCATGGCCGCCAAGGCGGTGGTGCGCGACTCCGGCCGCGTGCTCGGCTTCCCGTACGGCCTGGTCGACGGTGTTTCCAAGCTGATCCCGAACATCCTCGGCATCCACCTGAAGGATGCACTGGGCAAGGGCAAGGAAGGCCCCAGCTCGGAAATGGCGTCGCCGGAACTGATCCAGCGCTACGAGACCGAGGACGATGTCCGCGACCTGATCGACTTGGCGCTGCAGCTGGAAGACCTGACCCGCAACGCCGGCAAGCACGCTGGTGGCGTGGTGATCGGGCCCGAACCGCTGAGCGAGTTCTGCCCGCTGTACGCCGAACACGACGAGAACGGTCTCGGCAAGAACCCGGTCACCCAGTTCGACAAGAACGACGTGGAAGAAGTGGGCCTGGTGAAGTTCGACTTCCTCGGCCTGCGCACGCTGACCATCATCGACTGGGCGGTGAAGGCGATCAACAAGCGCCATGAGCGCGCCGGCATCCCGCCGGTGGACATCGCCGCGATTCCGCTGGACGACACGCCCACCTACAAGGACATCTTCGCCAACGGCAATACGGGCGCAGTGTTCCAGTTCGAATCCTCGGGCATGCGCCGCCTGCTGAAGGACGCGCGCCCCGATCGTTTCGAAGACCTGATCGCGCTGGTGTCGCTGTACCGCCCCGGCCCGATGGACCTGATTCCCTCCTTCAATGCGCGTAAGCACGGCCAGGAAGAAATCATCTATCCCGATCCGCGCACCGAAGCGATCCTGAAAGACACCTACGGCATCATGGTGTACCAGGAGCAGGTGATGCAGATGGCGCAGATCGTCGGCGGCTACTCGCTGGGCGGCGCCGACCTGCTGCGCCGTGCGATGGGCAAGAAGGTGCCGGCCGAAATGGCCAAGCACCGCGAGATCTTCCGCGAAGGTGCGGCCAAGGACGGCGTGGACGAAGCCAAGGCCGACGCGATCTTCGACCTGATGGAGAAGTTCGCCGGCTACGGCTTCAACAAGTCGCACGCCGCCGCCTACGCACTGGTCAGTTACCAGACCGCATGGCTGAAACGCCATTACCCGGCCGAGTTCATGGCGGCCACGCTGTCGTCCGATCTGGACAACACCGACAAGGTGGTCGGCTTCCTCGACGAGGTGCGCAACCTCGGCCTGACCGTGCTGCCGCCCAAGGTGAACCAGTCGGCCTTCATGTTCGAAGCGGTGACCCCGGACACCATCCAGTACGGCCTCGGTGCGATCAAGGGCGTCGGCCAGGGTGCCTGCGAGGCGGTGGTCGAGGAGCGGCTGAAGGGCGGCCCGTTCAAGGACCTGCTCGACTTCTGCACCCGCGTCGGCTCGGCCAAGCTCAACCGGCGCACGCTGGAAGCGATGATCAACTGTGGTGCGTTGGACGAGCTCGGCCGCAACCGTGCCTCGCTGATGCTGCAGCTGCCGGAGGTGATCAAGGCTACCGACCAGATGGCCCGCGAGCGCGCTTCGGGACAGAACTCGCTGTTCGGTGGCCCGGACCCGAGCGCGACCACGATCCAGCTGGATCTGCCCGAAGCCGAAGAATGGCCGCTGCTGCAGCGCCTCAACGGCGAGCGCGACACGCTGGGCTTCTATCTCAGTGGCCACCCGTTCGATCCATGGCGCGACGATGTACGCGATCTGGTCGGCAACGACCTGGGTTCGGTGGAGAAGATCTGGAGCGCCAACAGCGGTGGTGGTGGCGGCGGCGAAAAGCGCTGGCGCCCGGAAGTACAGACCGTGCTGGCCGGCCAGGTGGTCGGTGTGCGTCGCAAGGGCGAGAGCCAGATCTTCATCCAGCTGGAAGATGGCCGCGGCCGCGTCGAGTGCAGCGCGTTCTCCGACGCGATGGCCGAGTTCGGGCACCTGATGACCAAGGACCGCATCCTGGTGGTCAAGGGCGGCCTGCGCGAGGACGAGTTCAACGGTGGCTACGCATTGCGCATCCGCCAGTGCTGGGACTTCGACGAAGTCTGCGCCAACTACGCCACGCGGCTGTCGCTGCGCCTGGACCTGCGCCAGCAGCGCCCGGTCTGGGAGCGCGTCAATGCGCTGCTGGATCGCCATCGCCCGGGGCGCACGCCGCTGCGCCTGGACCTGCTGCTGAAGGGCCCGCACGGCGGCGTCGCCGGCATGCTCGATGTTTCCGGGCAGAGCGCGGTGCGCATCGATTCCAAGTTGATGGAGGCGCTGCGCGCCGACCCCGCCGTACGCACGCTGAAAGTGCGCTACAGCCCACCGTGGGCCAGCTGAGGCTGGCTCTGGTTTTCCTGACCCTCCTGCTTTCCCGTTCCAGTCATCAAGGACGATTGCCAATGAAGACCCTGCTGTTCCCGTTCGCCGCCGCGCTGGCCCTGGCCGCCTGTTCGCCCTCGAAGGTCGAGTTCCAGATCGACAACCCGACCGATGCGCCGCTGGCCCTGAGCATCGATGGCAAGGACCTGCCGGTGGCCGCACAGGGCTCGCGCCCGATCTCGCTCGCTGTCGGTGAGCACCGCCTGCACACCGACAAACTGGGCGACGTGCGCTTCATCGTCTACGTCGATGGCCGTGGCGGCCTGATCAACCCGACCCTGAGCGAGTACGTGATCGCCCGCGAGGTCTATGTCACCGACGAGAGCAAGCTGAAGAACTTCGGCGTCGGCAACAAGGGCATCGAACTTGGCGGGGTCGACTTCGAAGGCCCGTTCGAAAAGAGCCACGACCTGTTCATCGACAAGACCTGGACCTACGGCGTGCGCGAGCCCTTCCCGAAGGAAAAGGTGGTGGCCCACGTCGACGCCAGCGGCGGCCAGATCGTGGCCAAGGTGTTCACCGCCACGGACTTCATCGCTTACGTGGAAGAAGGCATGGGCGAGCCCGGCGCGTTCAAGCGCGAGCAGCCGGCTGGCTACGTGGCCCCGGCGTTCAGCCTGGAACCGGCCCCGGCCAGCCTGCCGGCGCTGGTGCCGGCCTTCGAGGCCCACGCCGCGCCGCTGCGCGAGGTCTATGCGCGCTGGCTGAAGGCGACCACCGCCGATGAACAGAAGGCGCTGCGCAAGCAGGACTTCGCCGCGCAGATGGCCTTCACCTCGGCCACCGCCACGCTGGGCAGCGGGCTGGGCCGTGACGCCAACGAGGCCTACAACGACTTCGTTTCCCAGCGCAGCCAGCTGATGGGCCGCAGCGCCCTGGTGGTGCCCTGAGCTGACTGGCGCGCCCCGCCCGGCTGCGCTACCGTCGCCTTCCAGACGAAGGCGTACGGGTGGTTTGCGCGCATTCGGCTAGAATTCCCCTCTTCTTTACACGACGGCTTCCGATGAATCCGAACTACCTCGACTTCGAGCAACCCATCGCCGACCTGGAAGCCAAGATCCAGGAACTGCGCAACGCCAGTGCCGGGCCGGCGGTCAATGTCGAGGCGGAAGTGCACGCGCTGCAGGACAAGCTGCGCATGCGCACCGCGCAGATCTTCCGCAACCTGACCTCGTGGCAGGTGCTGCAGCTGGCCCGTCATCCGTCGCGCCCGTACACCGCCGACTACCTCCGCGTCATGTTCGACGAGTTCCAGGAGCTGGCCGGCGACCGTGCCTTCGCCGACGACAAGGCGATCATGGGTGGCCTGGCCCGCATCAACGGCCGTGCAGTGATGGTGATCGGCCACCAGAAGGGCCGTGACACCAAGGAGAAGATCAAGCGCAACTTCGGCATGCCCAAGCCGGAGGGCTACCGCAAGGCCCTGCGCCTGATGAAGATGGCCGAGCGCTTCGGCCTGCCGGTGCTGACCCTGATCGACACCGCTGGCGCCTGGCCGGGCATCGACGCCGAATCGCGCGGCCAGTCCGAAGCGATCGCGCGCAACCTGATCGAGATGGCCGAACTGAAGGTGCCGATCATCTGCACCGTGATCGGCGAAGGCGGCTCCGGCGGCGCGCTGGCGCTGGGCGTGGGCGACCGCACCGTGATGCTGGAATACGCGGTGTACTCGACCATCACCCCGGAAGGCTGCGCCTCGATCCTGTGGAAGGACGCCGGCAAGGCCAAGGACGCGGCCGAACAGCTGGGCCTGACCGCCCCGCGCCTGAAGAGCCTGGGCCTGGTCGACAAGGTCGTGCGCGAGCCCACCGGCGGCGCCCACCGCAACCCGACGCAGATGGCCAAGCGCCTGAAGGCGGTGCTGCTGAACGAGCTGGATGCGCTGGACAAGCTGTCCACCGAACAGCTGCTGGAACAGCGCTACGCGCGCCTGCGCAGCTACGGCACGTACGAAGCAGCCTGACGTAGTGCCGGCCGCTGGCCAGCATGCAGGTAGGCCTGGTAGTGCCGGCCGCTGGCCGGCATGCAGGTAGGCCTGGTAGTGCCGGCCGCTGGCCGGCAACACGCAGGTGATTGCAGAAA
>NZ_JAPTFQ010000115.1:0-10473 GCF_030985535.1 Stenotrophomonas sp. Sm2128 | reverse complement strand
GGGTTGCCGGCCAGCGGCCGGCACTACCGTCATGCCTTCAACAGCCCTTCCGGCAGCTGCATGGTGATGCAGTGCAGGCTGCCGTTCTGCCAGATCAGCGAGCGGCAGGGCACCTGCACGATCTCGCGGCCCGGGTGCGCCTGGGCCAGCACATCGCGGGCCAGGTCGTCGGCCGGGTCGCCATAGGCCGGCATCAGCACTGCACCATTGACGATCAGGTAGTTGGCGTACGACGCAGCCAGGCGGCGGCCTTCGTCGATCACCGGCTGTGCCCACGGCAGCGGGAACAGGCGGTACGGCTGCCCATCCTTGGTGCGCAGTGCGGCCAGCTCGTTGCCCATCGCCTGCAGTTCGGCGTAGTGCGAGTCGCTCTCGTCGTCACAGGCCTGGTAGACGATGCTGTCGGCCGAGGCGAAGCGGGCGAGGGTGTCGATGTGCGCGTCGGTGTCGTCGCCTTCCAGGTAGCCGTGGTCCAGCCACAGCACGCGGTCCTGCTGCAGCCAGTCGGCCAGGTCGGCGCTCAGGCTGGCGCGGTCGCGGTCCGGATGGCGCTCGTGCAGGCACTTCCAGGTGGTCAGCAGGGTGCCTTCGCCATCGGTCTCGATGCCGCCGCCTTCCAGCGCGAACGGGATGCTGCGCACCGGCGCGTCGTTGAACACGCCGGCCTGGTCCAGCACGCCCACCAGCTGGTCATCCAGGGTGGCGTCGAACTTGCCGCCCCAGCCGGTGAAGCGGAAATCCAGCAGCTGGAAACCGCCGTCGGCACGGCGCAGGGTGATCGGGCCGGAGTCGCGCAGCCAGGTATCGTCGTAGGCGGCCGTGGTGAAGTGGACCTTGTCCATGTCGATGCGGTTGGAGCGCAGCCGCATTTCGGCATAGGTCTCCACATCGTCGTCGGCCACGCAGATCAGCACCGGCTGGAAGCGGGTGATGGCCGCGACCAGGGCGATGTAGGTCTCTTCCACCTGGCCCAGGCGGTCGGCCCAGTCGGTGTCGGCGGTGGGCCAGGCAATCAGGACGCCGCTCTGGGCTTCCCACTCGGCAGGAAAACGAAGGGTCTGGTTCATGGTCTCGCTACACAGGCCCGCCCACGGCGGGTAAAGGGATCAACGGATCGGTGGTTTCGGGCCGATTTCGTTCGGGTCCGCCTGGTTGGCCACCACGTCGATCACCTTCTGCTTCTCGAAGTAGACGGTGAACTGCGGGTACACCCAGCGGTTGATGGTCGGCCATTGCCGCTTCTGCCCGCCACGCGGCTGCAGCTGTTCGCTCGGCGCGCCGAACTGCGCCTGTACCTGCTGCATGCTCTGGCCGCGCACGGGCAGGGCACCAGCCGGCTTCTCGCGGGCGCGGTCGACAAGCAGGGTATCGGCCAGCGCCGGCGTGGCGGCGGCCAGGGTGGCCATCACGGCCAGGGCGGACAGGTAACGCTTCATCTCGATCTACTCCCCAGTGGTCAAGAAAGGCGATTACAGCAAAAACGGCAGGAAAAAGCCGCATAACAAAAAACCGCCCGAAGGCGGTTTCTTGCATCGGGTCGGCCCCGCGTAGGGCCAGCCGCAGCCGGAAGGCTGTGAGGCTTAGCGCTGACGCGCCTTGAAACGCGGGTTCGACTTGCAGATGACGAAGATCTTGCCACGACGACGCACGACCTTGCAGTCACGGTGACGGGCCTTCGCCGACTTCAGGGAGGACAGGACTTTCATGGCATACCTCGGCGTAAACAGTAGTTGTTCGGGTGGAGCGTGGCCGCGATATGCGAAAGACAATCGGCAGTTGACGCTCGTTCAAGCCCGCCATTCTACCGGGCTTTTCCTCGTGGTTTCAAGTGGTTGCACAAAAGATCCCGCTGGGGGCGTCTGGCAGGGGCTAGAATGGCCTCTTCACACGCTCTGGGACCCCCATGAATCCACTCGCTCCCGTCCTGACCATCGACGGCCCATCCGGGGCCGGCAAGGGTACCATCAGCCGCATCATCGCGCGCAGGATGGGCTGGCATTACCTGGATTCGGGCGCGCTGTACCGGGCGGTGGGCGTGGCCGCAAGCTGGGCTGACATCGATACCTCCGATGCCTCGGCGCTGGTCCGCTGCACCTTCGACACCCACGTTCAGTTTGTCGAGCAGGGCGATGCCATGCGGGTCATGGTCAACGGCACCGATGCCACCGACGAGCTGCGCCTGGAGACCACCGGTGCGCTGGCCTCGGCCATTGCCGCCATTCCCGAGGTCCGGGCCGCCCTGAAGGAGCGCCAGCGCGCATTCAGGGAGCTGCCGGGCCTGGTCGCCGACGGTCGCGACATGGGCACGGTGATCTTCCCGGATGCCTCCTACAAGGTCTTCCTGACCGCCAGTGCCGAGGAGCGCGCCGAGCGCCGGCATAAGCAGTTGAAAGACAAGGGGGTTTCTGTTAACTTTGATGACCTCCTGCGCGAGATCATGGCCCGCGACGCCCGTGATGCTCAGCGTACCGTGGCGCCCCTGAAGCCGGCAGACGATGCTGTCCTCATCGACACCACAGGCATCGGCATCGATGATGTCGTTGCCAGAGTGATGGATCTGCTTCCGGTTCCGGCTGCCTGATCCGTTCGCGCGGGAGCACTGCCAGCAGCATCGGCGGTGGTCGCGCATAGCAGTGCTGTACCAGCTCCGTCGCGCAATGATGCGTGGCGGTTTTCCTACTACACACGACCTGCGTTTCCGGGGTCGACCAACAGGCGGGCGGTCGCCATTCCCCTGAAGGGGACGCCACCGACCCATGTGTCCAACAGAGTAAATCTAATGACCGAATCATTTGCCGAACTGTTTGAAGCCAGCCAGGCCAATCTGGCCAAGCTGAAGCCGGGCGCCATCGTCAGCGGTACCGTTGTTGAAGTCCGCGGCGACGTCGTGGTGATCAACGCTGGCCTGAAGTCCGAAGGCATCGTGCCGATCGAACAGTTCCGTAACGACGCTGGCGAAATCGACGTCGCCGAAGGCGACATCGTCAAGGTCGCCCTCGACTCGATCGAGAACGGCTTCGGCGAAACCGTCCTGTCGCGCGAGAAGGCCAAGCGCGCGATGGTGTGGGACGAGCTGGAAGAAGCGTTGGAAAAGAACGAAACCATCACCGGCCGCATCAGCGGCAAGGTCAAGGGTGGTTTCACCGTGGACATCAAGGATGTCCGCGCCTTCCTGCCGGGTTCCCTGGTCGATGTGCGCCCGGTGCGCGATCCGGCCTACCTGGAAGGCAAGGAACTCGAGTTCAAGCTCATCAAGCTGGACCGCAAGCGTAACAACGTCGTGGTCTCGCGCCGCGCTGTCGTCGAAAGCGAGCACTCGGAAGAGCGCGAGCAGCTGATGGACAAGCTGCAGGAAGGCGCGATCCTGAAGGGTGTCGTCAAGAACCTGACCGACTACGGCGCGTTCGTGGACCTGGGCGGTATCGACGGCCTGCTGCACATCACCGACATGGCATGGAAGCGCGTGCGCCATCCGTCCGAAGTCGTCAACGTCGGCGACGAGCTGGACGTGCGCGTGCTGAAGTTCGACCGCGAGCGCAACCGCGTTTCGCTGGGCCTGAAGCAGCTGGGCGAAGATCCGTGGGATAACATCGCCCGTCGTTACCCGGCCAACAGCCGCGTCTTCGGCAAGGTCTCCAACGTCACCGATTACGGCGCGTTCGTTGAGATCGAGCCGGGCGTCGAAGGCCTGGTGCACGTCTCCGAGATGGATTGGACCAACAAGAACGTCAACCCGTCCAAGGTTGTGCAGGTTGGTGACGAAGTCGAAGTGATGGTGCTGGACGTCGATGAAGAGCGTCGCCGTATCTCGCTGGGCATGAAGCAGGTTGCCGCCAATCCGTGGGAAACCTTCGCTGCCACCCACAAGAAGGGTGACAAGGTGTCGGGCCAGATCAAGTCGATCACCGACTTCGGCATCTTCATCGGCCTGGACGGCGGCATCGACGGCCTGGTCCACCTGTCCGACATCAGCTGGAACACCACCGGCGAAGACGTCGTTCGCAACTTCAAGAAGGGCGATACCCTGGACGCCGTCGTCCTGGCTGTCGATCCGGAGCGCGAGCGCATCTCCCTGGGCGTGAAGCAGCTGGAGCAGGATCCGTTCGGCCAGTACATGGCTGCCAATCCGAAGGGCTCCAAGGTCGAAGGCGTGGTGAAGGAAGTCGACGCCAAGGGCGCGATCATCGAGCTGGCTGACGGCATCGAGGGTTACGTTTCGGCTCGCGACATCGCCAACGAGCGCGTTGACGACGCCACCCAGCACCTGAAGGTCGGCGACAAGGTCGAAGCCAAGTTCGTGGGCATGGACCGCAAGGGCCGTACCCTGCAGCTGTCGATCAAGGCCAAGGATGACGCGGAAATGCGCGAAGTGCTGGAGGAATACCAGTCCTCTTCGGCTTCCAGCGGCACCACCCAGCTGGGCGCGCTGCTGCGTGCGCAGCTGAACGGCAACAAGTCCGAGTAATCGGCCTTACGCTGTTCGTTGTTTCCTGGACGGCCCGGGCATTGCCCGGGCCGTTTCAGGCTGAGATGCCCCTGATGTGAGCCGGTAATGACCAAATCCGAACTGATCGAAATCCTTGCGCGCCGCCAGGCGCACCTGAAGGCCGATGATGTCGATCTGGCGGTGAAGTCGTTGCTGGAAATGATGGGCGGATCGCTGTCCGCCGGGGATCGCATCGAGATCCGTGGTTTTGGCAGCTTCTCGCTGCACTATCGTCCGCCGCGCCTGGGTCGCAACCCGAAGACCGGCGAATCGGTTGCCCTGCCGGGCAAGCATGTCCCCCATTTCAAGCCGGGCAAGGAACTGCGCGAGCGGGTCAGCAGTGTGCTGCCGCTGGACGCCGATCCGGCCTGAGCCCTCCGTCGCGCCATCGCGTGCGAATCCAGCCGCGAGTCGGATAAGCTACGGACTCCTGCCACTGGAGCTGTCGCATGAAGGTTTTTCGTCTGCTGGTCCTGCTGGCGGTGCTGATCCTTGGATTGATCATTGGTGCGGTCAACATGACCGCGATGTCGATCAACCTACTGTTTACCCAGCTGCACACCTCGGTGGGCGTGGCCCTGATCGCCGCGCTGCTGGTCGGTGTCGTGGTCGGTGCCGGGCTGGTGCTGGTGAGCGTGGTCATTCCGCTCTACAGCCAGCTGCGCCGCGCCAACAAGTCCGCTGTCGCTTCGCCGGCACCGGTCGCTTCCCCCCAATCTTTTGATGGACGTTGATCGAAGATGGATTTCGTCACCGAGTGGTTCTGGTTCTTCCTGTTCGTTCCGCTGGCCGCACTGGCCGGGTGGGTGATCGGGCGGCGTGGTGGTCAACGCCACGGTGACAGCCAGGTCAGCCGCCTGTCCAGCACCTACTTCCGTGGCCTGAATTACCTGCTCAACGAGCAGCCGGACAAGGCCATCGAACTGTTCCTGCACATCGCCGAACTGGACAAGGAAACCTTCGAGACCCAGGTCGCGCTGGGCCACCTGTTCCGCCGCCGCGGTGAAGTCGACCGCGCCATCCGCCTGCACCAGGGGCTGGTCAACCGCCACGACCTGAGCGACGCGCAGCGCGTGCAGGCCCTGCTGGCGCTGGGCGAGGACTATATGAAGTCCGGCCTGCTGGACCGTGCAGAAACCGTGTTCACCGAGCTGGCGCAGCTGGACCAGCGCGCCCCGCAGGCGCTCAAGCACCTGATCGGCATCTACCAGGCCGAGCGCGACTGGGAAAAGGCGATCGACAACGCCACCCGCTTCGAAGACGTCACCGGCGAGCCGATGGGCAAGCTGATCGGGCAGTTCGAGTGCGAACTGGCCGAACGCTTCCGCGGCGCCGGCAAGCTGGAAGAGGCGAGGGCAGCGATTGCCCGGGCCTACCAGGCCGATGCGATGTCGGTGCGCGCCGGCATCATCGAAGGTCGCCTTGAGACCGATGCCGGCAACGCTGAAGCCGCCGTGCGTGCATTCGAGCGCGCCGCGCGCAACGACCCGGAGTACCTGCCGGAGCTGCTGCCGGCGTTGATGGAAAACTACCGCAAGGTAGGCGATCTGGCAGGCGCACGTGCGTTCCTGTCGGAAATGACCGAGCACTACCGTGGCATCGCCCCGGTGCTGGCCCTGACCCGGCTGATGGAAGAGCAGGAGGGCGTGGCTCCGGCCCGAGCCTACCTTGGCCGCCAGCTCAAGGATCGTCCGTCGGTGCGTGGCGAATCGGCGCTGATCGACCTGACCCTGGCCGAGGGCGCCGATTCCACGGCGACCCTGCATGACCTCAAGCACATCACCGACCAGCTGCTGGTGCGCAATCCCGCTTACCGCTGCACCCGTTGCGGGTTCGGTGCACGCACCCACCACTGGCAGTGCCCGAGCTGCAAGGAGTGGGGCACGGTCAAGCCACTGCTGAACTACGCGGTGCTCTGATCCATGCCGTGGCTCGTGATGGGCGCGCTGCTGGGGCTGGCCCTGCTGAGTGCGGGGTTGACCTGGGCGGCACGGGGTTATGCCCTGCGCCAGCAACTGCTGGACCAGCCCGGCGAGCGTCGCAGCCATAGCGTGGCAACGCCGCGCGGTGGTGGCATCGCCATCGTCATCAGCCTGCTGGTCACCGCCGGTGCAGCGATGTGGGTCTGGCCTGAATCGACACCGAGCCTGCTGGTGGCCAGCGTGGGCCTGGTGCTGGTGGCGGGCATCGGCTGGTGGGACGACCACCGGCCGTTGCCGGCCATGCGCCGCCTGCTGGTGCACTTCATTGCCGCCGCGCTGCTGGCCGCCCTGGTCAAGGTGCATGGTGGAAGCTGGTTGCTGGCCGGGCTGGTGCTGGTATTCACCGCCTCGTTGATCAACATCTGGAACTTCATGGATGGCATCAACGGTATTGCCGCCAGCCAGGCCATTGTTGTTGCGCTGGGCCTGGCGCCGGTGCTGCCCTGGCCGTATTCGCTGGCCGCGGTGGCGCTGGGCCTGGCCTGCCTGGGCTTCCTGCCGTTCAATTTCCCGCGGGCCCGGATCTTCATGGGTGATGTCGGAAGTGGCGCGCTGGGCTATGCAGTCGCCGTCGTCCTGGCCATCGCTGCGGTGCGTACCGATATCAACTGGATCCTGCTGCTGGTGCCGGCTTCGGCGTTCCTCGTGGACGCGGGCTTCACACTGGCGGCGCGCATCATCTCCGGACAACGCTGGATGGAACCCCATACCCAGCACGTCTACCAGCGGGCGGTGCAGGCAGGAGCCAGCCACGCCCAGGTGACAGGGATGTACTTTGCTTTGGGCCTGTTCAGTATTACAGTGCTTAATGTCTGCTCCAATTTGCAGCCGAGGTGGGAGGCTGTCTTGGCGGTCGCGTGGTTTCTCGCGCTGAGCGTCCTCTGGATCCTCCTGCGCAATGGATTGCGTCACCGACAAGGAAATACCTGACTTATGGCTTCACCCTGGCGGGACAGAATCCTCGGCCTGATGCCGCGTTCGGCCATCGTCTGCCACGACCTGTTCATGGTCTGGGCATGCTGGCAGCTGCTCCACGCCGGGCGGTACTCGATCCTCCCCAACGCGCCTTCGCTTCCGCTCTGGAATGTCGACACCACCTTGGTGCTGCTGCTGCAGGGCCTGGTGTTCTGGCGCGTGGGCCTGTATCGCGGGCTGTGGCGTTTCGCCAGCGTCAGCGACCTGCTGAACATCTTCAAGGCCAGCTTCATCGGCCTGGTCGGCATCGTGCTGGTGCTGATGTGGAAGCGTTTCGACGGCGTGCCGATGTCGGTGCTGGTGATCTATCCGTTCGCGCTGTCGGCGCTGCTGGGCGCCCCGCGCCTGCTGTACCGGGCCTGGAAGGATTACCAGGCACTGCAGTCGGATTCGAGCGCGCGCCGCGTGCTGATCCTCGGTGCGGGGCAAGCCGCCGAGACGCTGGTCCGCGATCTGCGCCGCTCCGGCAACTTCGAACCGGTCGGCCTGCTGGACGACGCACCGCACCTGCGCGGCGCCAAGCTGCAGGGCCTGCCGATCCTGGGCAGCCTCGATGATGCCCCGGCGGTGGTCCGCGAGACTGCGGCCAAGTTGCTGGTGATCGCCATGCCCTCGCTGGATGCCGCAGGCATGCAGCGGGTGGTCGCCATCTGCGAAAGCACCGGCGTGCCGTTCCGCACCGTGCCCAAGCTGAGCGACATCCTGCAGGGGCAGTCGCTGCCCGGCCAACTGAAGGAAGTGGCGATCGAGGATCTGCTCGGCCGCAAGCCGATCACCCCGGACTGGAACCTGATCCGGGGCTGGTTGGGCGGTCGCACCGTGATGGTGACCGGTGCCGGTGGCTCGATCGGCTCGGAGCTGTGCCGCCAGTGCGCGCGCCACGGTGCCGGCCGCATCATCCTGCTGGAGATCAGCGAACTGCTGCTGCTGACCATCGAGGGTGAGCTGCGTCGCAGCTTCCCCGATATCGAGATCGAAGCGGTGCTGGGCGACTGTGGCGATCCTGCGGTGATCCGCCATGCGCTGTCGCTGCATCCGGTCGACACCGCGTTCCATGCCGCAGCGTACAAGCATGTACCGGTGCTGGAACGGCAGCTGCGCGAAGCCGTGCGTAACAACATCCTGGCGACCGAGAACGTGGCCCGCGCCTGCCTGGAAGCGCGCGTCGAGCATTTCGTGTTCATCTCCACCGACAAGGCGGTCGATCCGGTCAACGCGCTGGGTGCCAGCAAGCGCTATGCCGAGATGATCTGCCAGAGCCTGGACCAGAAGTCCACGCACACCCGTTTCGTTACCGTGCGCTTCGGCAACGTGCTGGCCTCGGCCGGCAGCGTGGTGCCGCTGTTCCGCGAGCAGATCCTGCGCGGTGGTCCGGTCACGGTCACCGATCCGGAAGTCACCCGCTACTTCATGACCATCCCCGAGGCCTGCCAGTTGATCCTGCAGGCCGCGGCCTCGGCCTCGCACGGTGCGATCTACACGCTCGACATGGGCGAGCCGGTGCCGATCCGGCTGCTGGCCGAGCAGATGATCCGTCTGGCGGGCAAGCAGCCGTACAAGGATGTGCAGATCATCTATACCGGCCTGCGTCCGGGCGAGAAGCTGCACGAGACGCTGTTCTATTCGGATGAGGACTACCGCGCAACCGCGCATCCGAAGGTCCTCGAGGCCGGCGTGCGCATGTTCTCGCGCGATCTGGTGCTGGGCAACGTCCCGCGCCTGCGTGAGGCGGTGTGCAGCTACGACACCGAAACCATCAAGGAAGTCCTGTTCGCGACGATGCCCGAGTTCTCGCCAATCGAACAGGATGCTTACATTTCATCCGCTAAAGTCGTGCCCTTTCCCGCACGCGAGGCCAACAGGCACCAATGAGCAAGCGAATTCGCAAGGCAGTTTTCCCCGTAGCGGGTTTGGGGACGCGTTTTTTGCCAGCAACCAAGACCGTGCCGAAGGAGATGCTGCCGATCATTGACCGGCCGCTGATCCAGTACGCCGTGGATGAAGCAATCGAGGCCGGCTGTGACACGCTGGTGTTCATCACCAACCGCTACAAGCACGCGGTCGCCGACTACTTCGACAAGGCCTACGAGCTGGAGCAGAAGCTCGAGCGCGCCGGCAAGCAGGAGCAGCTGGAGCTGATCCGTCACGTGCTGCCCAATGGCGTGCGCGCGATCTTCGTGACCCAGGCCGAGGCGCTGGGCCTGGGCCATGCGGTGCTGTGTGCCAAGGCCGTGATCGGTGACGAGCCGTTCGCGGTGCTGCTGCCGGACGACCTGATCTGGAACCGCGGCGACAGCGCGCTGAAGCAGATGGCCGATCTCAACGAAGCCAGTGGCGCCAGCGTCATTGCCGTTGAAGATGTGCCGCACGACAAGACCGCCAGTTACGGCATCGTCGCGACCGAGGCCTTCGATGGCCGTAAGGGCCGTATTTCGCAGATCGTGGAGAAGCCGAAGCCGGAGGACGCGCCGAGCGACCTGGCCGTGGTCGGCCGCTACGTGCTGAGCCCGAAGATCTTCGAGCTGCTGGAGCAGACCGGCAGCGGTGCCGGCGGCGAGATCCAGCTGACCGATGCGATCGCGCAGCTGCTGAAGACCGAAGAGGTGGATGCCTACCGTTTC
The DNA here is from genome assembly GCF_030985535.1 of Stenotrophomonas sp. Sm2128. Classification (NCBI taxonomy): domain Bacteria; kingdom Pseudomonadati; phylum Pseudomonadota; class Gammaproteobacteria; order Lysobacterales; family Lysobacteraceae; genus Stenotrophomonas; species Stenotrophomonas sp. Sm2128. The sequence continues at coordinate 409 of NZ_JAPTFQ010000115.1, read as the reverse complement.
GAGGGCACTCGTTTCGACTGCGGTACGCACCTGGGGCTGGTGGAAGCGACGATCCGCTTCGCGCTGGACAACCCGAAGCTGGCAGGGCCGGCGCGGGAGAAGCTGACGGCGATGTTGGCGGAATAAGGTTTATCAAGCGCTCCGTTCGCGGCGCCTTGATTGATACGTGGTGGGCGGTACGGGTGGGCCTTTGCAGGACACGCCGTAAACCCATCCATGGGGGCTCGATGGCGCCATCCATCGCGCCAACGGTCCTGCAAAGGCCCACCCGTCCCGCCTGCCAGGTTTCCTGCGGGCGCGGACGGGAAGGGCGGAATCAAGGGCGGGAGCACAATCAAAAAAGGCAGCCTATGGCTGCCTTTTTTGATTGTTGGGGTCAGAGCCCTTTGCGTAGCAAAGGGCTCTGACC
>NZ_JAPTFQ010000114.1:0-10726 GCF_030985535.1 Stenotrophomonas sp. Sm2128 | reverse complement strand
GCCGGTATTTTTGAAACGGGGGTCACAGCCATTTGCCTGTGCAAATGGTATGTGACCCCGTTTCATATCGGTGCGACAGGGCCTGCGTCCTAGTCCATCGGCTTGGACCGCGTATCTACCCGCACGATCACTGACATGCCGGGCCGCAGCTGCGCGGCCAGCTTCTGGCCTTCATTGATCGATATCCGCACCGGCAGCCGCTGCACCACCTTGGTGAAGTTGCCGCTGGCATTGTCCGGGCGCAGCACGCTGAATTCCGACCCGGTGGCAGGCGCGATCTCCTGCACGCGGCCCCGCAGCACCTGGCCCTGGAACGCGTCCACCGAGAACGTGGCCGGCTGGCCGATCGCCATGCCCCAGGTCTGGCCTTCCTTGTAGTTGGCCACCACCCACAGCGTGTCAGGGACCAGGAACAGCAGCTGCGAACCGGCGGCGACGTACTGGCCCACGCGCACGCTGGCTTCGCTGATCTGGCCGTCGCGTGGTGCGTGGATCACCGTGTTGGCCAGATCGATGCGCGCCAGTTCCAGCTGCGCCTGCGCGCTCTCCACCTGGGCCTCCAGGCTCTTGCGTGCCACCTGGGTCGACACCAGCGTTTCCTCGGCGATGCGGATCTGCGCCTGCGACTGCTGCACACTGGCCTGCGCCGAAGCCTGCGCGGTGCGGAACTTGTCGCGGTCGTTGATCGATACCAGCTGCTGCGCGGCCAGTTCCTCGTAGCGCTTGGTCTCGTTGCGTGAGCGTTGCAGCTCCGCCTGCCCGGCCGACAACGTGGCGCGGGCGGAGGCAATCTGCGCGCGGTTCTGCGCCTGGGACTGGTCCGAGTTGGCCAGGGCCGCGCGTGCGCTGTCCAGCGTCGCCTGCGCCTGGGCGACCCGCTGCGCATAGATGCGGTCATCGATGCGCAGCAGCGGCTCGCCTTCCTTCACGTGCTGGAAGTCCTTCACCAGCACCTCGGTCACATAGCCGTTGACCTGTGGCGCCATCACCGTGATCTGTCCGCGTACATACGCGTTGTCGGTCACCATCACGCTGCTGGTGAACGGCCACAGGTGCCAGGCGCGCAGGATCAGCGCAATGCCCAGCAGGGCCACCACCACCATCACCACCACGCTGCGCGCGCTGGGCTTGAGGTACTTCGGCGCGACAGCGGGTTCTACCGGCGTGGGGGCAGGCGCCGCGTCGGTCGGCGGCGGTGGGGTCACGTTGTCGGCGTCGTCGGGTCGGGGCGGGACGGGAGGCATGGTCGAGAGCTCAGCGGGGCGCGGCCGGCGTGGCCACAGCGGGGGAAGTGGGGTGGCGCTTGCGCCATTGCTTGAGCACGGCGGTGCGCAGCGACAGCAGCAGCAACCAGCACAGGAAGCCGATGGCCAACCAACCGCTCAGCGTGAACACATCATTGAAGCCGCGTACGTTGGCTTCGCGGCGCGTCGTCTGCGCCAACTGCGCGCTGCCCTGCGCGCTGCGCAGCACCGGATCGGTGATCTGGGCGACGTACAGCTGCTGTTGGATGCGCAGGCGCTGTGCCACCACCGGGTCGGCTGGGTCGAGCTGGCTGGTCAGCGCGCTGGAATACAGCTGCTCGCGATGCAGCTGGAAGGTCCCCAGCACGGCCGAGCCGGCCAGGCCGCCCAGCGTCTGCGTGATCGACAGCGTCACCAGGAAGGTGATCATGTGGTCCACGCCCTGTTTCAGCGCGGCGGAAATGCCGAGCATGATCAACGGGCCCATGAACATGCCGGCACCGACCGAGGCCAGGAACTGGCTGGCGTAGAAGTCGTGCGGCCGATCCATGCTGGTGCGGTGCTGGTCGAAGAACGCGGCGGCGCCCAGCAGCAGGATCGCCATCAGCAGCTGCGGGATCAGCCGTTTGGGCCCGAAGGTCAGTGCAGTGCCGGCGATACCGGTGATCACGCCGGCAAGAATCACCACGAACAGCGGCCGCAACTGATCAGGGCCCATGCCGAGCGTGCGCATCAGGTTGACCACGCCGTAGGACTGCTCGGTGGTCAGGAAGCGGATCAGGAAGGCGCCGACGATGAAATGCAGTACGGGCAGGCTGGCCAGCCAGCGTGTCTGCAGCAGCGGATTGCGCCGGTAGTGCTCGATGATGAAGGCGGTGGTGGACAGCACGATCGAGGCGACCAGGGCCCAGCCCAGCCACGGCGTGTTGAGCCACCAGCGGGTGTAGCCCTGCGCCAGCACGATCACCAGCAGCGCGACGGCCGGTGCAAGCAGGGCAAAGGTGAGGAAGTCCAGCGGTTCGAAGGCCTTCACCTGGATGCCGGGCGGCAGCTTAAGCACCACCACTGCCGCGAACGCGCACAGTGCCAGCCCGGCTTCGAATGAGTAGAGCTGATGCCATTGGCCGGTATCGACCAGGCCTGGTGAAACGATCCAGGCGATCGGCACCGCCAGCTGCGAGAGGCCGACGCCGACCACCAGCAGATTGCCGGTAAAGCGGCGCGGCAGCGCCTGCAGCATGTACAGCGTGCCCAGTGTCGAACAGGCCGCACCCGCGAAGCCGCTGGCGGCGCGGGTCAGCATCGTGGTCTCGAAGCTGCCGACGAACAGGTGCAGCACCGCCAGGGCCGCGTACAGGCCCAGCCCGATCTCGGCGAACAGGCGGATGCCGTACTGCTGGCGGAACTTGAAGGCCAACAGGTTGGCGGTGACATTCACCATGGCATAGGCGGCCACCAGCCAGCTGCCCTGGGTCGGGGTCAGTGCCAGCTGGCCCTGCAGGAACGGCAGGTTGGCGGTGACCAGCGCATTGCCGAGGCCGCCGGTGATCGCCACCAGCAGTGATACCAGCGCATAGGCCGCGCGCCGATACGGCGGGTGCCAGGGCATCGACGCCGAACCGGGCATGGTCGGCTTCTCGTGCTCCTCCCAATCCGGAACCGGCTTCAGATACGGCTGGACCATCAGCGAGCCTCGCTGGTTGCTCCCTGGAGACCCCCGCGCAGCAGTTGCAGTGCGCGCCCGGCCAACTGAGCGCGCTCGTCGCGGGTCTTGCCGCGCAGGGCCGCACCCAGCATGCCCGAGATCAGTGAAATATCCGTCTTTTCCAGGTCGGCACGGCACAGCCCGGCGGCCTTGGCGCGCGCGATCGGTTCCTCCAGCAGGTCGCGCACGGTCTCGCGCGCGGCGCGCATGGACGGCACGTCCGAATCGACCGCACGCCAGTAATCGGCCAATGCCGGCGAATCAATGATGCGCTGGGCCATGCCCTCGAACACCTCGAACAGGGCGTCGTCGCGGTCGCCGAGCTGCTCGACCTGGCGCCGGATGCGGTCGACCGTGCGCTGCAGCAGCGCCTGGATCAGTGCGGTGCGGTCGGGGAAGTTGCGGTACAGGGTGGCGCGGCCTACCTGGGCGCGTTCGACCACCAGGTCCAGCGGGGCGGTGACACCATGTTGGCCGAACACATGATCGGCGGCATCGAGGATGAGGGCACGGCGGGCAGCAGCATCGGCACGTTGGGCAGTCATGGAATTATTTTCGGACAAAAGTGTCCGATTGGCGAGACATTGGGTGACGGGATTGTCCGCTTGTTGTGGTACGCACATCTTTGTGACGGATGCGTGATGGCGTGGGTCGAAATGAAAACGGGGGCCCGAAGGCCCCCGTGGAATGGCGTGGGGGGTCAGAGCCCTTTCCTTCGAAAAGGGCTCCGACCCCGCCGTGCGCGATCAGAAGAACGCGCGGATGCCGAATGCGACACCACGGCCTGGCAGCGGCGAGTAGTCGCGCAGCAGCGAGGTATGCGGGCGCACTTCGCGGTTGGTCAGGTTGCTGCCATCCAGGAACACCTCGTAGCTGTTGCTGGCGTTGCGATCCCAGCGGTAGGCCAGGTGCGCGTCGACCAGGGTGTAGCCGTCGCTCGGGGCTTCGTTCTGGGCGACGTCCTTCTGGCGGGTGTAGCGGACCGCACCGACCGAAGCGCGCCAGCCGTCCTTCGACCAGCGCAGGTCGGCGCCGACGCGGGCCGGTGCGATACGCGGCAGATAGCCAGTGTTGGCCAGTTCCACCGTGTAGTTGTGGTTGTGGTCGCCATGCGGCACGGCGATGTCCAGGTTGCGGCTGCCGCTGCCATCCAGCTTGGCCTTCACGTAGTCGCCGAACAGGCGCAGATCCCAGTCACCGGCGCCGCCCTCGAACAGGTGCACCAGCGCTTCGGCCTCGGCACCGCGGAACACCGCATCCTGCTGTGTCCAGGTGCGCACCGGCAGGCCCTCGGTGATGCCGGTGTCGGCCAGGTAGATGAAGTCCTTGAACCTGGTCTGGTAGACCGACGCGGAGAAGTCCAGGCGCTCGCTGTGGGTGTGGATACCCAGTTCCACGCGCTGGCCGCGCTCGGTCTTCAGGTTGGCGTCGCCGATTTCCAGCGAACGGGTGGCGATGTGCGCGCCGGCGGCATACAGCTCTTCGTTGGTCGGTGCACGCTCGGAGCTGTCCACGCCGATGCGCAGGTCAACGGCATCGTTGAGCTTCCAGATACCAGCGGCAGACAGGTTGGTGGCACCGAAGGTGCGGCGGCGGTAGTCACCGCTCGGGTCCAGCTTGACCTGGTCGTGGCGGCCGCCCAGTTCCAGCTTGAACGGGCCAAACTGCTTTTCCTGCAGTACGAACAGGCCGATGTTCTTCGTGCCGGTATCCGGAACGAACGCCTCTTCGCCCTTGGCACCGAAATCACTGTTGCCGAACTGCAGGCCGAAGGCGCCGTCCCAGCCGCCGATCTGCTGCTGCACCGCTTCCAGGCGCGCTTCGATGCCGCGGTTGGTGAAGCGGGTCGACGGCGTACCGGCTTCCAGCTCTACGTGTTCGTAGTCGGTGTAGGCCACGCGTGCGTTGATGTTCTTCAGGAACGAGACCGGGTTGTAGATGCCGGCCTTGGTCTCGAAGCGGTTCTGCACCATGTCGATGCGCACGTCGTGCTCGTCGCCGCCTTCCTCTTCATCACCATGGTCGTGACCGTGGTCATGGCCATGATCGTCACCATCGGCGTGCACGTGCGCGCCATTGGGAATGCCGTAGTTGGTGCGGTAGGTACTGGCCGATACGCCGAAGTAGCCGCCGTCGCCCAGCCACGTTGCGCCGACGCCACCGGCGCGGGTGCGGATCGAGCTGTTGTCGAGGCGGCCGCGGCGCGGCTCTTCGCCTTCCTCGCCCGCATGATCATGGTCGTGGTCGTCGTGGTGGTCTTCCAGGCTGTCGATTACCGCGTAGCCGGGAATGCGGTAGTCGTCGCCGTTGCGGACCAGGCCATCCACATGCAGCACGACGTTGCCGCTGACGCCGTCGAGGCGGAACATGCCGCTGCGTTCATTGTTCACCGAATTGCCGCGCAGTTCGGCACGACCGCTGAGCGGCCGCTCAGGCAGCTCGCGCGCGATGCGCCCGTCGACCACATTGACCGCACCACCAATGGCGCCGCTGCCGAACAGCAGCGTGGCCGGGCCCTTCAGTACTTCGATCTGGTCGGCCAGGAACGGTTCGATGCTGGTGGCGTGGTCGGCGCTGACCGTGGACGCATCCATGTTGCCCATGCCGTTGGACAGCACGGCCACGCGCGGGCCTTCCTGGCCACGGATGATCGGGCGGCCGACGCCGGGGCCGAAGAAGGTGCTCTGCACGCCGGGCAGCTTGGCCACGGTATCGCCGAGGGTGCCGGCCTTCTGCTCGTCCAGGCGTTCACCGGCCAGCACCTCCACCGGGCGTGCCAGCGATTCGGCGTCACCCTGCAGCGGCGACGCGGTGACCTGCACCGACGACAGCTCGGTCAGGTGGCGGTCACGATGGGCGGTGTCCTGGCCGGCTGCAAAGGCGACGGACGGCAGCAGGGCGGCGAGGGCCAGGGCCAGGGAATGCGGCTTGAGCCGTGGGGTATGGGCGGGCATGGACGGGTCCTTTGTTACAATGTATCAATCGCGGGGCGCACGAATCCCGTCGATGGGACAGGGGGAGGGAAACCGTGCGGGTCGGAGAGGTATGTTATATTATTCCATAACGATTCGCCGACCCTGCTGGAAGTCATGTCCCTGTCCTCACGCCTGCGCCACCTGCTCGACCGTTTCGGCGCCACTGGTTCGATGCTGTGCGCGGTGCACTGCGCGGTGATCCCGGTGCTGCTGGCCGCAGCGCCTTCATTGGGGCTGTCGTTCTGGCTGAGCGACGGCGTGGAACAGGCGCTGGTGGTGTTCGTGACCCTGCTGGGGTTGTTCAGCCTGGTCTGGGGCTACCGCCGGCACGGTGCGCTGCGTGCGCTGGGCTTCCTGATTCCCGGCCTGGTCGCATTGTGGGCCGGCGTGCTGTATGACCCGCTGCACCACAATGCGGTGCCGCACGCGGTGGTGATGACCATCGGTGGCCTGCTGGTGGGTGTGGCCCATCTGGTCAACCTGCGCCTCAACCACGGTCACGTGCACGACGCCAGCTGCGCGCACTAGGCGCTCCGTGATAGGATTTTCGATCGTGCGCGGGGGCGCCCAGCAAGGCGGCCCCGCCGAACCCGTGTCAGTACGGGGTAACCAGATTTCACATTTGAGGAGTTGAAGACATGGGTAAGGGTGACCGCAAGACCGCCAAGGGCAAGCGCTACAACGCCAGCTATGGCAACGCCCGTTCGCACACCGCCAGCAAGGTCGCCGTAGGCGCCGCCGCTCCGGTTGCCAAGAAGACCGTGGCCAAGGCTCCGGCGAAGAAGGCTGTGGCGAAGAAGGCCGTCGCCAAGGCCTGATCCGGTCGAACGACCGGTTCAATGAAAAACGCGGCGCCTGGCGCCGCGTTTTTTTATGCCTGTCCGGTGAGCCGAGCGTGGGTTCGGCTCTACAACCGCATCAGCGCAGTGTCTTCTTCAGCGTTTCCGGATTGCCATCGTTCGGCGCGGCCGGTACCTGCAGCAGGTGGGCCAGCAGCGGATAGACATCGACGTTGTCGAAGCCATCGATCACCAGGCCCTGGCGGAACGACGGGCCGCCGGCCACGAACACTGCGCGCATGGAAGGCAGTGCGTTGTCGTAGCCATGCGAACCTCGATCCTGCTTCGCACGCTTGGCGATCTTCTCCTGGTGCAGGGCATCCCAGCCTTCATCCATGACACAGACGATGGCCGGAACCCGCGGATGCGTGCCGTAGTGCCAGCGTGCCGGCAGGTTCTCCTTCTTCCAGCATTCGTAGTGCGCGTGGCGTCCGAGCAGGGCGCGTTCGGCTTCCGCTTCGCGGCCGGCGACCGGCGCAAAACCCACCGACTGGCCCTGGCTGATATTGCGTGCAATGGCCGGGTCGGCCATCGACTCGGTGGCGATCACGTTGCCGTCGGCGACGCTGGCCATGCCGTGGTCGGACACGACGATCACGTCGGTGGTCTTGGCCAGATCGCGCTGCTGCAGCCCGTCGAGCACCTGGCCGACGATCTGGTCGGCGCGCACGATGGCGTCGGCGTACTGCTTCGACCCGGGGCCGTAGTTGTGGCCGGCCTTGTCCACGTGTTCCATGTACAGCGTGGTGAGGCGCGGTGCATCAGCATCGGTCTGCGCCAGCCAGTCGAGCACGATGCCGGCCCGCTGCTCCAGCGGTTCCTTGCCGTCGTATACGCGCCACTTGCTGGGGCGCACGCCGCGGATTTCAGACTCACTGCCCGGCCACGCCGTGGTGGCCGAACGTACGCCAGCGTTCTCGGCACTGACCCAGATCGGTTCGCCACCCCACCAGCCGCTGGTGGTGACCGCGTCGCGGTTGCTCAGTTCGAAACGGCCCAGGGTTGCATCGTCCATGCTGTTGTTGACGATGCCGTGGTGGTCCGGCCGCAGGCCGGTGACGATGGTGTAGTGGTTGGGGAAGGTCAGCGACGGATAGGACGGCGTCATCCAGCGTGCACGCACGCCGCCGTCGATCAGTCGCTGCAGGTTCGGAGTGAGCCCACGGTCCAGCGCATCGGCGCGCAGGCCGTCGATGGAGATCAGCAGCAGCTTCGGAGGCGAAGCCGCAGCGGCGGAACCGGGAACGGAGGCGGAAGGGGCGGGCGCGGTGGTGCAGGCCGCCAATGGCAGCAACAGCGCCAGCGCGCAGGTCAGGCGTACGGAAGTCATCCACGCATGATAAGCCCGCGCAATGACGCGCCCAAGACACGGCGCGCTATCACGCGCCGTGTCCGCGCATTTTTCCTTATCCCCGCGCCTGTCGGCGCGCCCCCTTCAACAGGAAGGGGGATTTTCTCCAGACACAATTCCTGATGCTTCCATCCACGCATGGCGTGGATCTACCGTGTCGACCAAGGTCGACACCTACCAACAGTTGCGCAGAATGACGTTCGGACAGATCGCCGGAACCTGTCGAAGGCTGGGTGGGTCCGGTTGCAGGGGCGTGAGCGCCATGGGCCCGAGGCATGCCTCGGGCGGGTTGGGCAGGACGCCCAACCCCGGTCTTGCCGTGTGCGCAGGACAGCGCACACGAGCAAGCGGCGACCGAGCTTACAGGGACGTACTTGCAGCGTCCCCTGCAACTGGACCCACCCTGCCTCCCCGCAGGAAGCCCGCTGTTGCTGTTGCTCTAGCCTCTGCGGGTGCCGGGCGCAGCCCGGCCAGCCCTCTCAGGCGAACAGCGGGGCCTGGCGTTGTTCCAGCCGCAGCAGCGCGGCCTTGGTTTCCAGTCCGCCGCCGAAACCGGTCAATGCGCCGTTGCTGCCGATCACGCGATGGCAGGGCAGGATGATCGGCAGCGGATTGCGCCCGTTGGCCGCGCCGACCGCGCGGGTCGCACTGGGCTGGCCGAGGTGCTGCGCCAGCTGCAGGTAACTCCAGGTCTGGCCGAACGGAATCAGTGCCAGCGCCTGCCATACGCGCAGCTGGAACGGCGTGCCACGTGGCGCCAGCACAAGGTCGAAGCTGTTGCGCTCGCCGTGCAGGAACTGCAGCAGCTGTTCGCGTGCTTCCGGCAGGGCATCCGGTGCGTAGTGCCAGTCGTCGCGTCCGCGCGCCGGATGGCGGTTTTCCGGGAACAGCACATGTGACAGGCCACGCTCATCACCGGCGATGGTCAGCACGCCGATGGGGCTGTCGAAGCGATCAAACAACAGGGTCATGTCGGTTCTCCAACGAACGTGCCGGACAGGTGCCACAGGTGCAGCACGGCATAGGCGCGCCACGGGCGCCACGGTTGCGAGCGCGCTTCAGTTGCACGTTCGCTCAGGCGCTGGCCCTGTGCGTGGCCGAGCACCTGCTGCAGCACCAGGTCGCCGGCGGGGAAGGCATCGGGCTGGCCGAGCCCGCGCAGGGCGATGTACTGCGCGGTCCACGGGCCGATGCCGGGCAATGCCACGCAGCGCGCAACAAAGTCTTCCAGGGCCTGCCCGGGTCCGAAGTCGAGCTGGCCGCTGGCACATGCAGCGGCCAGCGCACGCACCGTGGCGGCGCGGGTGCGCGGCAGGCCGATTGATTCCAGCGGCGCCTCGGCCAGCACCTCGGGCGCTGGGAACTGGCGATCGAAGTCCGATGGCATGCCCGGCAGGTGTGCGCCATAGGCATCGACCAGGCGCCGTGCGAAGGTGGTGGCCGCGGCCACGCTGACCTGCTGCCCAAGCACGGCACGCACGCCCACTTCGAAGCCATCCCAGCCGCCGGGCACGCGCAGCCCGGGGCGTTCGGTGATGCCGCGCGCCAGCAGGGGTTCTTCACCCAGCGCGGCATGGACCTGCTGCAGGTCGGCATCCAGATCGAAGACACGGCGTACGCGGCGCACGATGTCGGGGATCAGGCGCGGATCAACCGCGCCCAGTTGCAGGCGCAGTTCGGGGCGTTTCGGGTCGGCAGTGACGCGCAGCAGGGTGGGGCGCTCCGGCGTGCCGAGCACGCGCTGGTAGCTGTCCTCGCCGATGAGTTCGATGCCGGGCAGGCTGCGCTTGCGCAGGAAGGCCAGCATGCGCGGGAAATCCAACGGTGGGCGGTACACCAGCCGCAGTACCAGGCCGCCGCCATCGGCGGCCAGCGGCTGGTGCTGGCGACGCAGCGCGGTTGGTGCCATGCCGCAGCCCTGCAGGAAGGCGGTATTGAAGCGGCGCAGGCTGTTGTAGCCGGCGGCCAGCGCAACATCGGTCACCGGCAGCGTGGTCTCGGTCAGCAGCTGCTTGGCCAGTAGCAGGCGATGGGTGGCGTGGATCTGCCCCGGCGTCGCGCCCAGGTGTTCAACGAACAGGCGCTGCAGTTGGCGCGCGCTGAGGCCGATCTTCTCTGCGAGATCGGCCACCGGCTGGTCCTGCAGGAAACCGCCATGGATCAGCGCGAGGGCGCGCTGCACGGTCTGCCCGGCCAGTGCCTGCTGGGCCTGCGGTGCCAGTTCGGGACGGCAGCGCAGGCACGGGCGGTAGCCGGCGGCGGCGGCCGCAGCGGCGGTCGGGTAGTAGGTGATGTTGCGCGGCTTCGGTGGCGGTGCCGGGCACACCGGGCGGCAATAGATGCCTGTGCTGCGCACGGCGGTGAAGAAAACGCCGTCGAAGCGTGCGTCACGGGCCAGGCGGGCGCGGTCGCAGGCGGCGGTGTCGAGGGCGAGGGCGGTGTCCATGGCGCCAGTCTAGGCCTCTGGCGACGGCGATACTCGCCACATTCGGACATGGATGCTGAAGGGGGTTCTGGCAGGGCCGCGCCCTGCACCCGTGGTAGTGCCGGCCGCTGGCCCGCGACCCGGCCACCAAGATATCGGTTTGCTGGAAAGGGGGCGGGGGGGGGGG
>NZ_JAPTFQ010000113.1:0-11089 GCF_030985535.1 Stenotrophomonas sp. Sm2128 | reverse complement strand
CCCCCCCCCCCCCCCCCCCCCCGGGGGCCCGCTTGTGGGGGGGGGGGCCCCCCCGGGGGGCCGCCACGCCTACTTGCCGTCGCTTTCCGCGTCGGCCTCGAACAGATGCATCAGGTCGTTGCGTGCGTCGCGCGAGGTCTGGATCACCGCCGCCTCGTCGTCGTACACCAGGTACTGGTCGCGCAGCAGCTGCTCATCGTGCTCGCGGAAGCGCTGCACGTGGCGCTCGGCCACGTCCGGTGCCACGCCCAACGCGGTCAGCACGCGGCCGCTCATCTCCAGGCTGGTGCCGAACACTTCGCGGAACGGCTCGGCCGACATGTCCATCAGGCGCCACGCATGCTGGCGGTTGCGTGCACGCGCCAGCACCGTCGCGTCCGGGTACAGCCGGCGCACCATGCGCACCGCGCGCAGGTTGGTTTCCGGGTCATCCACGGTGATCACGAACACATCGATGTGCTCGCCCCCGGCCGCGCGCAGCATCTCCGGCCGGGTCGGGTCGCCGTAATACAGCTGGTTGCCGAATCGGCGCAGGTCGGCCACGGTATCCGGGTTCGCCTCCAGCGCCACGAACGGCACCTTCTGCGCGGTCAGCAGGCGCGCGATCACCTGGCCGAAGCGGCCCATGCCGGCGATCAGCACCTTGGGCCGGTTGTCCGGCGCCACCTTGTCGGCCTCGGCCGGCTCGCGCGGAGTGGCTTTCTCCTGGCCGAGCAGTTTCAGCAGCGCGATCATCAACAGCGGCGTGATCGCCATCGACAGGCCGACGATCGCCACCAGCCGGTCGTGGTTGGCGTTGCCCAGCAGGTGCGCGCGCTGTGCCTCGTTGAACACCACGAAGGCGAACTCGCCGCCCAGCCACAGCACGCTGCCCAGCAGCAGCGATTGCCGCGAGCTGAGCCGGGCGACACGTCCAACCGCGTAGAGCAGGCTGAACTTGACCACCAGCAGGATGCCGACACCTGCGGCGATCAGCCACGGCTCGGCGGCGATGCGGTCCAGGTCGATGCCCATGCCCACCGCGATGAAGAACAGGCCCAGCAGCAGCCCCTTGAACGGCTCGATCTGCGCTTCCAGCTCATGCCGGAACTCCGAATCGGACAGCAGCACGCCGGCCAGGAACGCGCCGAGGCTGGGGCTGAGGCCGGCTTCCTGCATGAACCAGGCGGTGCCCAGCACCACCAGCAGGGCGGTGGCAGTGAATACTTCCGGGCTACGGGTGCGCGCAATGATGCTGAACACCTTGCGCAGCACCGGTCGTCCGCACAGGATCACCACCGCCAGCGCACCCAGCGCCACGGCCGCATCTTCCCAGCGCAGGGTCTCGTTCTTGACCCCGCCCAGCAGCGGGATGGCCGCCAGCAGCGGGATCGCGATCAGGTCCTGGAACAGCAGGATGGCAAAGCCCAACCGGCCGTGGTCGCTGTTGATCGCCTTGTGCTCGGACAGCAGCTGCAGGCCCACCGCCGTCGATGACAGCGCCAGCGCCACGCCTACCACCAGCGCGCTCTTCCACTGGAAGTGGTCGAGCAGCAGCAAGCCGCCCAGCACCAGCCCGGACAGCGCCACCTGCGCCGCACCGGCACCGAACACCGAGCGCCGCATCACCTTCAGGCGTGCCGGCGACAGTTCCAGGCCGATCACGAACAGCAGCATCACCACGCCGATCTCGGCGGCGCCGAGGATGCGGTCGGCGTCCTGCACGAAGCCGAGCCCGTCCGGGCCCAGCACCACGCCGGCCGCCAGGTAGCCCAGCACCGCGCCGAAGCCGAACTTCTTGAACACCGGCACGGCGATGACCGCTGCCAGCAGCAGCACCAGCGCCAGTTCCAGACCACCGCTATGCATGGGAATACCTGGTCATCGGGGGAGCCGCTGTGCGTCCGTTCGGGTTGGGAAAAGCGTGGCGAACACCACCGCGCCATTATGCGCGCCGGCCTGTGTACGCACGAGAACAACCTGCGGGCAGGGTGCTGCCGCGGCGGGACCGGGTTGACCTGCATGGTCCACGGGTCCAGACTGCCCGCCGCTGGCGGCGCGTCCGTCGGCACACGCATCCCGGAGTCCCCAACCCATGTCCAGCGACAGTAGAAGTCGACCTCGTTCGACGCCAGCGATGGCCACCGCCTGACATCGGGACGGTTTGCCTGCGTTGGCGTTGCGCGAGGTCGCACCCCCACAAGGCAAACTCGATGAACCAGAAGCAATTGCTGCGCCCGGTGGCCGATGCCGCCGCACTGGCCGCGCCGCTGGCGAACTTCAACACCGCCGATGCGGTGGAATTCCTCAACACGCTGGAACTGACCCGCGCCGCGGAAACGCTGGCTGCGCTGCCGTTGCCGCGTGCAGTGAAAATGCTGGAAGCGCCGGAACTGCACCGCAGCGGCGAACTGGTGGCTGCGCTGCCGCCGGCGCGCGCTGCCGCCCTGCTCGGCTTGATGGCCGACGACCGCGCCACCGACATCGTCCATGAGCTGGATGAGGAAGAACGCGCCCGGTTGATCCCGCTGCTGGGCACCGACGCCCGCCAGGCCATCCAGAAGCTGCTCAGCTACCCGCCGAACACCGCCGGCGCGCTGATGACCACCGAGTACGTGGCGGTACCCGCCAGCTGGACCGTGGCGCAGACCCTGCAGCACATCCGCCAGGTCGAGCGCACCCGTGAAACGGTGTACGCGATCTACGTGCTGGACCCGGCCAGCCAGCAGCTGCAGCAGGTGGTGACCATGCGCCGGCTGATCACCGGCCTGCCGGAGGAGTCGATCCTGGACGTGGCCCAGGTCAATCCACCGGTGACGGTGGACGCACTGATGGACCAGGAAGAAGTGGCACGGCTGATCCGTCGCCACGACCTGCTGGCGATCCCGGTGGTCGATGCGCAGCAGCAGATGCTCGGCATCGTCACCGTCGATGACGTATTGGATGCGCTGATCGAGGAATCCACCGAGGACGCGCACAAGTTCGGCGGCATGGAAGCACTGGACAAGCCGTACATGCAGATCGGCTTCTTCGAGATGCTGCGCAAGCGCGCCGGCTGGCTGAGCGTGCTGTTCCTGGGCGAGATGCTGACCGCCAGCGCGATGCAGCACTATGAGGACGAACTGGCGCGCGCGGTGGTGCTGACCCTGTTCATTCCGCTCATCATGAGTTCGGGCGGCAACTCCGGTTCACAGGCCACCTCGCTGCTGATCCGCAGCCTGGCGCTGCGCGAACTGCGCCTGCGCGACTGGTGGAAGGTGGCCCTGCGCGAAGTGCCCACCGGCATGGTGCTGGGCGCGATCCTCGGCTGCCTGGCCATCGTGCGCATCGTCATCTGGCAGCTGGGTGGCCTGCATGACTACGGCGAGCACTGGATCCTGCTGGCGATCACCATCGGCGCCGCGCTGGTCGGCATCGTCACGTTCGGCTCGCTGTCCGGATCGATGCTGCCGTTCATCCTGAAGCGGCTCGGCTTCGACCCGGCCAGTGCCTCGGCCCCGTTCGTGGCCACCCTGGTGGATGTGACTGGCCTGGTGATCTATTTCAGCATCGCCGCGATGATCCTGCGCGGCACGCTGTTGTAAACCGGGGTCGGTTAGGGGGTCGGGTCCTTCGCGCAGCGAAGGGCTCGGACCCCTGAAGCAGCGTGCTCCGGTAGTTGCCGACCTTGGTCGGCACGCAAGGGTCACGCAAGGGTCAGATCCCTTTCCTGGGGAAAGGGATCTGACCCCATCGTCATGGAATTTGGTTACCGTAGGCGCATGAGTACCTACCACCTGCAGTCCGTGTTCCGTCCGCAGTCGGTCGCGGTGATCGGCGGCAGCCCGCGTCAGCGCTCGGCCGGACGTGCGGTGATGCGCAACCTGCGCGGCACCGGCTTCCCCGGCAAGGTGGCGTGGATCAACCCGCGGCATGCCGAAATCGATGGCATCCGCACCGTGAAGCGGCTGAAGGACCTGGACTGGGTGCCGGATCTGGTGGTGATCACCGCGCCGGCGTCGATCGTGCCGCAGGTGGTGCGCACCGCTGCCGAACGCGGCGTGCAGGCGGCAATCATCCTCACCGCGCACCTGGGTGAAGGCCCGGGCTCGCTGTCGGCGCAGGTGGAGGCGGTGGCGCGCAAGCATGGCCTGCGCATCCTCGGCCCACACTGCCTGGGTGTGATTGCACCGCACGCACGGCTCAATGCCAGCATCGCCGCGCACTTCCCGCAGGCCGGTGATCTTGCGTTGATCTCCGAATCCTCGGCCATTGCCGCCGCGCTGGTGGAGTGGGGCGTGGCCCGCTCGGTCGGGTTTTCCGCGGTGGTCTCGCTGGGCGACACGATGGACGTCGACTTCGGTGACCTGCTCGACTACTTCGCCACCGACTACCGCACCCGCGCCATCCTGCTCTACGTCGAGCAGATCAAGGATGCGCGCAAGTTCATGTCGGCCGCGCGTGCCGCCGCCCGCGCCAAGCCGGTAGTGGTGGTGAAGTCCGGCCGCGCCGAGCGCGTGCAGCCGGGCAGCCGCGATACCCATGTGCAGGCCCTGGCCCGCGCCGACGACGTGTATGGCGCCGCGTTCAACCGCGCCGGCCTGCTGCGCGTGGGCGCGCTGGACGAACTGTTCACGGCCGCCGAATCGCTGGGCCGGTTGGGGACCTTCCCCGGTCGTCGCCTGGCCATTCTCAGCAATGGTGGCGGTGTCGGCCGCCTGGCCGTGGACCAGCTCATTGCACTGCGTGGCACGCTGGCCAACCTGTCCGACAGCACGGTCGAGAAACTCGACGCCGTGCTGCCGCAGGGCTGGTCGCGCAGCAACCCGGTCGACATCGTGGTCGACGCCGATGGTGACCGCTATGCCGCCGCCATCGAGGCGCTGCTGGCTGACAACGAGAATGATGCGGTGATGGTGGTCAACGTGCCGACCGCATTCACTTCATCCGCAGACGCCGCACAGGCGCTTACCCGCACGCTCGGACTGCGCCCGCGCCATCACCGCGACAAGCCGGTGTTCGCGGTGTGGCTGGGCAACGATGACCAGGCCACCGCCACGCTCAACGCGGCACGGGTGCCGACCTATCCGACCGAGGCCGAAGCGGTGCGTGGCTTCCAGCACCTGGTGCGCTACCGCGAGGCGCAGAACGCGCTGATGGAAACGCCACCCAGCCTGCCGCAGGATTTCAGTGTCGACGCGGCGGCCGCACGCGCGCTGGTCGATGCGGCGCTGGCCAACGGCCAGCAATGGCTGGACCCGTTGGCCACCCACGAACTGCTCAAGGCCTACGGCATTCCCTCCGCGCCGGTGATGCATGCTCGCGATGCGCACGAGGCGATGGACCTGGCGCAACCGCTGCTGGAACGTGGCGCCAGCGTGGCACTGAAAATCCTGTCACCCGATATTCCGCACAAGTCGGAAGTCGATGGCGTACGCCTGAACCTGACGACGCTGCCGGCGGTGCAGAGCGCGGCCAATGCGATCCTGTCACGTGCGCGCCAGCTGCGGCCGGATGCGCGCATTGACGGTCTGCTGGTGCAGCCGACCATCGTCCGCCCGAAGGCGCGCGAGTTGATCGTCGGCATTGCCGATGACGCGACGTTCGGCCCGGTGATCGTGGTCGGTCGTGGCGGTACTGCGGTCGAAGTGATCAATGACAAGGCGTTGGCGCTGCCGCCGCTGGATCTGCGCCTGGCCCATGAGCTGATCGGCCAGACCCGTGCCTCGCGTATCCTCAAGGCCTATGGCGATGTGCCTGCCGCCGACGAGCGCGCACTGGCCCTGGCGCTGGTCAAGCTGGCGCAGCTGGCCGCCGACATTCCCGAAGTGCGTACGCTGGACATCAATCCGCTGCTGGTCGACGGCAAAGGCATCCTCGCCCTCGACGCACGTGTGGCGGTGGCGCCGTCGCGCATCCTGCACAAGGGCCGTGGTCATCCGCGTTTTTCGGTGTTCCCGTACCCGAAGGAGTGGGAGCGCACCATCGAACTGTCCGATGGCGGCCGCGCCTTCGTGCGTCCGGTGCGGCCGGAGGACGACGCGCTGTTCCGTGCGTTCTTCGCCCGCGTCAGCGACGAGGACCTGCGCCTGCGTTTCTTCCAGTCGGTGAAGCACTTCAGCCACGAGTTCATCGCGCGCCTGACCCAGCTCGACTACGCACGCTCGATCGCACTGGTGGCGATCGAACCGCGCAGTGGCGAAATGCTCGGCGCGGTGCGCCTGCACGCCGATGCCGACTACCACCGCGGCGAGTACGGCATCCTGATCCGCTCGGACCTGAAGGGCCACGGCATTGGCTGGCGGCTGATGGCGATCATGATCGAGTACGCCAAGTGGCTGGGCCTGGACGTGGTCGAAGGCCAGGTGCTGCGCGAGA
Organism: Stenotrophomonas sp. Sm2128; assembly: GCF_030985535.1. Classification (NCBI taxonomy): domain Bacteria; kingdom Pseudomonadati; phylum Pseudomonadota; class Gammaproteobacteria; order Lysobacterales; family Lysobacteraceae; genus Stenotrophomonas; species Stenotrophomonas sp. Sm2128. The sequence goes on along the minus strand of NZ_JAPTFQ010000113.1, from coordinate 4,753 downwards.
ACAGCACCATGCTGGCGATGTGCCAGAGCCTGGGCTTCAAGACGAAGCTGGACCCGGATGACCCGACGGTGATGATGGTGACCCTGCCGGTGCAGCAGGTAGAGGTGCCGGCGGCACCGCTGTAGAGTCGAGCTCGCTCGACTGTTGCCATCGAAAGCAGTCGAGCAAGCTCGACTCTACGACCAGGCTACCGCATCGGTTCCACCACCACTGCCGTGCCGTAGCACAGCACTTCGGTCAGCCCGGTCATCACATCGGTGGCGTCGTAGCGCATGCCGATGATCGCGTTGGCGCCCAGCTGCCGCGCGTGCTTGACCATGTCGCGGTAGGTTTCCTCGCGGGCCTGTTCGCACAGCTCGGTGTAGATGGTGATGTTGCCACCGAACAGGGTCTGGATGCCGCCGAGGAAATTGCCGACGATCGAGCGCGAGCGCACGGTGATGCCGCGCACCACGCCCAGGTTGCGCACCACGCGATGGCCGGGCAACTCGAAGGCGGTGGTGACCAGTGAATCGTCGAAACGTGTCAGCGAGGTCGTCGGGTTGCCGCTGTTGTAGGGGTCTGCCATGGCCGCATCCTTGGAACGGGTAGGGTCGAGGGCTGCATCCTAGCGTGTCGTCGCGCTGCTGGGCCGGTTCTGCAACGCACAGGGCCAGCCACGGCATGTCCTTGCCACCGCACCGGCGCGACAATACCCGCATGACCGACCGTATCCCCCTGCTGCTGCTGCCTGGCCTGCTCAACGATGCCGAACTGTGGCGCGCGCAGTTGGCCGATCTGGCCGACATCGCCGATTGCACCGTAGGCGACCAGACCCGTGGCGAAACCCTCCAGGCGGTGGCCGAGGACGTGCTGGCACAGGCGCCGGAGCGCTTTGCGTTGGCCGGTTTCTCGCTGGGTGGCTTCGTCGCCCAGCAGATCCTGCGCATCGCGCCCGAGCGTGTGCTGCAGCTGGCGCTGATCGATACCTCGATCCACGCCGATTCACCGGAACGCGCCGAACAGCGCCGCAGCCAACGCGCCAGCGTGCGCCTGCCCGGCAAGTTCCATGGCTTCGGCGATGTGCTGATGCGCAGCTACATCGATGCCTCGCGGCTGGATGATTACGTGCTGGTGCAACGTGTGCGTGACATGACCGCCCGCCTGGGCGCGGACGTGTTCCTGCGCCAGAGTGCGCTGGAACGCCGTGACGGCCATGACGTGCTGGCTGGCTACCGCGATCCGCTGTTGATCATCTGCGGGGCCAACGACCGCATTACGCCACTCGCGGTCAGCGAGGAAATGCACGCCCTGGTGCCGCACTCGCAGCTGGTGGTGGTGCCGGACTGCGGGCACCTGGCCCCGATGGAGAAGCCGGACGAGGTCAGTGTGGCGATGCGCGGGTGGTTGCTGCAGGGCTAGGCCAAAGCCGCTTCTGGTGGGTGCGGACCTTGGTCCGCACGGTGTTTCAATGATCCATCAGAGGTCAGTGCCGACCAAGGGCGGCACCTACCGATTCCGATCCGCAACCGCGGTCGGGATCAATCCCAGGCGGGTGCAATCCCTTCCGGATTCGCCAGGCGATGGCCACGGTCCAGCTTGGCGATCTGCGCCATGTCTTCGTCGGTCAGGCGGATCGCTGCCGCTTCCAGGTTGCTCGACAGGTTCTCGCGCTTGGTCGACGACGGGATCACCGAGAAGCCCTGCTGCAGCGCCCAGGCCAGCGCGATCTGCGCCGGAGTGGCCTGGTGGCGGCCGGCAATGGCCTGGATCACCGGGTCCTTGATCACCTCGCCATAGGCCAGGCTCATGTAGGCGGTGACGTGGATGCCGTTGTCCTGCAGGAACTTCACCAGCAGGCGGTTCTGCAGGTAGGGATGGATCTCGATCTGGTTGGTGGCGATGGCATCGGCGCCAAGGATCTCGATGGCCTTGCGGGTTTGGGCGATGGTGAAGTTGGAGATGCCGATCGCCTTCGTCAGGCCCTGTGCCTTGGCCTCGGCCAGCGCCGGCAGGTACTCCTCCATCGGCACGTCGACCTTGTCGTTCGGCGACGGCCAGTGGATCAGCGTCAGGTCCACATGATCGGTACGCAGCTTTTCCAGACTGGTACGCAGGCTGGCCAGCAGCGCTTCGCGCTTGAACGCGGTGATCCAGACCTTGGTGGTCAGGTAGATCTCTTCGCGCGGCACGCCGGAATCGGCGATGGCCTGGCCGACCTCGGCTTCATTGCCGTAGATCTGCGCGGTATCGATGGCGCGGTAGCCGACATCCAGCGCATTGCGCACCGAGTCGATCACGGTCTGGTCTTTCAGGCGGAAGGTGCCGAGACCGAAGGCGGGGACAGTCATGGGGAGCTCCAGCAGAGGGGAGGGATGCGAATATCCAGCAAAGGGTAGGCCAGTGGCCGCATGCGTGCCGGCAACGGTGCATTGCACCACCGTACCGGCAGGGCATGACCTATCTCAATGCGTGGCCACGGCGATGCCATCGGCGCGGTCATCGATGCCGTCGCGGCGGTCCAGGCGGCCGCTGAGCACGGTCAATGCATACGCACCCACCACCACCAGCGCGCCCAGCCACGGCGTGTGCATCAGGCCGATGTTCTCCACCACCAGGCCGCCGAGCGAGGCGCCCAGCGCGATGCCGATGTTGAAGGCGGCGATGTTCAGCCCCGATGCGACGTCGGTGGCCTGCGGCGCATAGCGCTGAGCCTGCTTGACCACATACACCTGCAGGCCGGGCACGTTGCCGAACGCCACCGCACCCAGTGCCAGTACCGTCAGCAGCATCAGCCAGGTGTTGTAGGCGGTGAAGGTGAGCACGAACAGCACGACGGCCAACAGGGCGAAGATGCGCTTCAGTGCGGGCACCGGGCCCATGCGGTCGGCCATGCGCCCGCCCCACAGGTTGCCGATCGCCACCGACACGCCGTACACCAGCAGCACCAGGCTGACTGCGTTTGCCGAGAAACCAGTGACGTCCTGCAGGATCGGCGCCAGATAGGTGAAGGCCAGGAAGGTGCCGCCGTAGCCCAGCGCGGTCATCGCATAGACCAGCAGCAGGCGGGGTTGGGCGAGTACGGCCAGCTGCTGGCGGAAGCTGGCCGGCGCACTCTGCGGCACGCTGCGCGGCACGAACAGCAGCGCGCCGAGCAGGGCGATCACGCCCAGCGCGGCCACCGCCAGGAAGGTGGCGCGCCAGCCCAGGTGCTGGCCGATGAAGGTGCCCAGCGGCACACCGGTCACCAGCGCCACGGTGAGGCCGGTGAACATGATGGCGATCGCGCTGGCGGCCTTCTCCTTCGGCACCACCGCGGTGGCGATGATCGAACCGATCGAGAAGAACACACCGTGGGCGAGGCCGGTGAGGATTCGGGCGACGATCAGCGAGGTGTAGCCCGGCGCCAGGAAGGCGATGACGTTGCCCAGGGTGAACAGCACCATCAGCGCCACCAGCAGCGACTTGCGCGGTACGCGGCCGGTGAGCGCGGTCAGCACCGGCGCACCGATGGCCACGCCGAGGGCATACAGAGAGACCAGCAGGCCGGCCGAGGGCAGGCTGACCTGCAGGTCGGCGGCAATGGTGGGAATCAGGCCGACGATGACGAACTCGGTGGTGCCGATGGCGAAGGCACCGAGGGTCAGCGCCAGCAGGGCGAGGGGAATGCCACGGATCATGGCCGGCTCCGGAGGGAAGGAAGGCGCGCAGTGTGCGCGGCGCACCTTTGCCGAAAAACCGGTCTTCACGCCAATCACTATTGCCGCCCAGTCAATAATGGAGGCATGAAGACCACTCTCGATGAAATGCAGGCCTTCCTCGCGGTGATCGACAGCGGGTCGATCAGTACTGCCGCCGAACAGCTGGGGCAGACGCCGTCGGGCGTGAGCCGGGCGCTGGGGCGGCTGGAAGACAAGCTCGGCACCACCCTGTTGACCCGTACCACCCGCCGCCTGCACCTGACGGCAGAGGGCGAGGCCTACCTGCGCCATGCACGGGCGATCATCGATGCGGTGGAGTCCGCCGAGGAACAGATGGCCGCCCGCCGCGAGCGCCCGGCCGGGCGCCTGCGCGTGGACGCGGCGATGCCGTTCGTGCTGCACGTGATCGCGCCGCTGGTGGCCGGGTACCGCGCGCGCTACCCGGAGGTGCAGCTGGAGTTGAACAGCTCCGAGCGCTACATCGACCTGCTGGAACGGCGCACCGACTTGGCGATCCGGATCGGGCCGCTGGCCGACTCCACCCTGCATGCGCGGCCGTTGGGTCGCTGCCAGCTGCGGCTGGTGGCCAGTCCGGCCTACTTGGCGGCACACGGCGAACCGGCCAGCGTCGCCGCGCTGGGCCAGCACACCCTGCTCAGCTTCAACGAACCGGAATCGTTGAATCACTGGCCGCTGCCGGGCGATGCCGATGGCCTGCTGCGGGTGCGTCCGGATATCGCGGTGTCCAGCGGCGAAACACTACGCCGACTGGCGGTGGAAGGCGTGGGCATCACCTGCCTGTCCGACTTCGTGACCGACCGCGACCGCGCCGCCGGCACTCTGGTGCCGGTGCTGGCGACGCAGACGCTGGATGTGTACCAGCCGATCCACGCGGTGTATTACCGCAACACGGCGGTGTCGGCGCGGATCAGCTCGTTCCTGGATTACCTGGGTGAAGCGATGGCGCGGAGCGATTACCTGCGCTGAGGTCGTGGTGGGGGTACCGGCCAGCGGCCGGCCCTACCGCAGGTTACGGTGGGTGCGGGCCGGTGGGGCGCCCCGGCCCGGCCCGA
>NZ_JAPTFQ010000112.1:0-11127 GCF_030985535.1 Stenotrophomonas sp. Sm2128 | reverse complement strand
GATTCGTATTCGACGTGCGCGGTCGAGATCGTGATACCACGAGCCTTTTCTTCCGGAGCGGCGTCGATCGAGGAGTAGTCCTTGAACTCGCCACCGAAGCGCTCGGCACCGATCTTGGTCAGTGCGGCGGTCAGCGTGGTCTTGCCGTGGTCGACGTGACCGATGGTGCCGACGTTGACGTGCGGCTTGGTGCGCTCGAACTTACCCTTGGCCATGGCTGCTTATCTCGAATTCGTCTGAGAGGTGATGCTTAAGATGGTGCTCACGAAAGGAATCGAACCTTCGACCTCTTCCTTACCAAGGAAGTGCTCTACCGACTGAGCTACGTGAGCCGAGTTTTGCATTATGACATGAACTCGATAATATTCAAAGTTCATTCAATGGAGCGGGAGACGGGAATCGAACCCGCACCATCAGCTTGGAAGGCTGAGGTTCTACCATTGAACTACTCCCGCGCCGGGAATGTCACAACGTGAAACTGGTGGAGGGAGGTGGATTCGAACCACCGAAGGCGTAAGCCAGCAGATTTACAGTCTGCCCCCGTTGGCCGCTTGGGTATCCCTCCTTACCACCCCATTCCGTTGCCGCCGAAGCGTTGCGGTGTGTGGTGGTGAGCCGCTTATTCTGCTGATGGGACGGGGGGCTGTCAACGCTTTTTTCCATTTTTTTCACACGCTGTCGCAAACCCATTGATACGCAAGGTTATTGCCCTGGGACCGGCAGGGTCTCGTTGGCGAAAATTGCGACATGAGGGACGCCGTCGCCGCCGATCCAGCCCCGATACATGCCCTGGGTGTTGAACGGCGTGGCCATTTTTCCGTCTGCGCCGAGCACGATCGCACCGCCGTCGCCGCCCATCTGCGGAATCGTCTCGTTGATCACGCCCTTGCCGGCCTGCTCCGGGCTCTGCCCCTGGTAGCGCATGCGCGCGCAGATCTCGTGCGCGGCCGCAGTGCGGATGTAGTACTCGCCCCACCCGGTGCCGGACACCGCGCAGCGTGCGTCGGCCCAGGTGCCGGCACCGATGATCGGCGAGTCACCCACCCGGCCGTAGCGCTTGTTGGTCATGCCCCCGGTGGAGGTACCGGCGGCCAGATGCCCCTGCGCGTCCAATGCGACCGCACCAACGGTACCGAAGTGCTTTGCAGTCTCCAGGTCGGCATGCGCTTGGCCGCTGGCCTCTTCCTTCAGCGCGCGCTGCAGCTGCTGCCAGCGCTTCTCTGTACGGAAGTAGGAGGGATCGACCAGAGGAATGCCCTGCTCGGCCGCGAAGGCTTCGGCGCCCTGCCCGACCATCATCACGTGGCGGGATTTCTGCATCACGGTCTGCGCCAGCAGGATCGGGTTGCGCACCCGCTGCACGCCCGCCACCGCGCCCGCCGCCTGGTTCGCGCCATCCATGACCGCCGCATCCAGCTCGTTGCGGCCGTCGTGGGTGAACACTGCGCCCTTGCCGGCGTTGAAGGTGGGATCGTCCTCCAGCACGGTGATCGCGGCGGTGACTGCGGCCAGCGCGGGGCGCCCCGCCGCCAGTTCCGCATGACCCTTCAGCAGTGCCGCCCGCAGCGCGTCACGTGCGGCCTTTTCCTCGGCCGGCGACAGGTCCTTGCGCTCGACGCCGGCGCCGCCGTGGATGACCAGCAGCGGTGAAGCGGCCGATGCGGCCTGGGCAAGCATGGGCAGGGACAGCAGCGCAGACAGCGCCAGGCGCAGTTTCATCGGATACGTCTCCAGCAGTAACGGGGAATGGATTGCAGGGTAGTGCCGGCCGCTGGCCGGCGGGGGGCGTATCAGGGAAGGTGGGTTGCCGGCGAGCGGCCGGCACTACCGAAGCGTGAACTCAAGCTCGCCATCGCTGACGTCGGCCACGGCCTGGTAGTCGGCCTCGGCCTGGACGTCATCCAGGCGCATGCGGCTGCCGCTGGCGACCACCGTTACCGGCACCGCGCGGAAGCGTAGCGGCTCGCCCTCGACCAGGCGGTCGGCATCGCGGCCAGGGCTGACCACCCAGACCTTGCCCTCGCCATCAGCGCTGTAGACCTGCGCCTGGCCATCGGGCTCCACGCACAGGGCGGTGTCCTCGTCGACGCCGATGCCGACGATGTCGGGGTCGCCACTGTCCTGGGCAGCGCGCGCCACGAACACGATCAGGCGACCGAGCCGGTCCCGCTTGTCGAAGTGGGTGTCGGTGACCACGCGCTGCAGGTAGGGCATCTGCAGGAAGCCGCTGTCCATGGTCACCGCGCTGCCCATCGGGTCCGCCAGGGCGCCGGCAGAGGTGATGCTGCCGCCGTCCATCGCGCCGTAGGCATAGCCACCGAGGATGGCGAGCCCCGCACTGGTACCGGCAATCGGCTTGCCAGCGCGCACATGGGCGTTCAGCGCGCGGTTGAGCGCAGTGCCCTTCCAGAAGCGGATGTAGCGCGACTGGTCACCACCGGCAATGAAGATGGCATCAGCTGCGGCAACCACGCGCAGCACGGCCGGATCGTCGGCGCCGCGGCGGCTGTCGAAGACCAGCGTCTGCACTGCGGTGGTACCGCCGATCTCGCGGTACAGGCGGTCCTGCAGCTCATCACTGCCAGAAGCGCGCAGGATCAGCACGCGGCCATTGCCAGCCTGCTTCAGCCACCAGTGGAAGGCCTCCGGCACCCATTCGCCACCGCCCATCAGCATCATGGCCGGTGCGCGCGGACCGGGCCGGGGCGCGTCGAGATCGCCGGCTTCGTAGTAGGCGAAGCCCGGGCCCTGCAGGTCCTGCGCAAGGGCGACCAACGGCACGGCCAAGACCAGCAGCGCCAGCCAGGCGAAGGGGGCAGGCAGGGTCCGATGGAGGCGTCGCATCTTGATCTCCCTGAACAAAATCGACTTGCAAGCGTTTCCACTCTTTGCCAGATAGGGACCCAGTAGTCAAGGACATGAAAAAGGCGTTAAATGCGCGCGCCCGTTCCGGAAATCTGAATGGGGGACAGGGCCCCTCCTCTGCGGGCCGGCTTCATTTCCGAGAATTCCTCATGCGTAGAAAGGCGATGGCGTGGTCGATCCAGCTGGCGTTGATGGGCGTGGCTGCTTCCGCGGCGGCCCAGGCACCGGCTTCCTCCTCGGTTCAACAACTGGATGCGGTGCAGGTCACCGGTTCGCGCATTCCGCGCGCCCAGGTGGAAGGCCCCGCCCCGATCACGGTGATCAACGCCGAACAGATCCGCTCCAGCGGCTTCACCAGCGTGCCGGACGTGTTGCGTGCAATGACCCAGAACGGCGGTGAGACCCAGAGCCAGCAGTCTTCCAGCGGCGCCGACTTCTCGCCGGGCGCCCAGCAGGTGGACCTGCGCGGCCTGGGCCCGAACCACACGCTGGTGCTGGTCAATGGCCGCCGCATCGCCGACTTCCCGATGCCGTTCAAGGGCCGCAGCAACTTCACCGATGTCTCCAACATCCCGCTGGGGATGATCGAGCGCATCGAAGTGCTGACCGGCAGCGCCTCGGCCATCTACGGCTCGGACGCGATCGCCGGCGTGGTCAACTTCATCCTGAAGAAGAAGGCCGACGGCACCACGATCGACATGCGCATGGGCACCACCAGCGAAGGCGGTGGCGAGTCGTTCGACATGAGCCTGGCCAGCGGCTTCAGCCGCGGCAACTTCAACGCCGTGTACAGCGTCGAGCTGCAGTCGCAGACTCCGCTGTGGGCCTATGAGCGCGACATCCAGGATTCGACCCAGGACGGCCCCACCGAGGGCTCGCGCATCGCCCGCCGCGCTTACCTGCGTACGGACTACAACGACGACTACCTGGATCCGGGCGCGGCCACCTGCGAAGCGCTGGCCGGGCAGAACCAGGGCAGCACCTACCGCGCCTACCGCCCGCGCTACGGTTACTACTGCGGCAGCGACAGCTCGATCGGCTACGGCACCATCCTCAGCAAGCGCCGCGGCGCCAATGGCTACGCCTCGCTGAGCTACGACTTCGACAACGGCCAGCAATGGTTCGCCGATGTGCAGCTGGGCTACCACACGATGTCGCTGATGCGCGACGTCACCAAGTGGGGCCGCATGGACGCCAATGGCGATGAGTCGGGCTACTTCAACAACCAGGCCACCGGCGAGATCGAGTTCTGGCAGCGCCAGTTCTCACCCGAGGAAATGGGGGGCCTGCGCAATGCGATGGTACGCAGCACGCAGAAGACCTTCAGCGTGACCACCGGCTTCAAGGGCAATCTGGCCGGCAACTGGGACTACGAAGCGGCGCTGAGCCATTCTCAGTACCAGTCGCGGATCAGCTGGGCGCAGATCATCGCCGCCAAGGCCAATGACCTGTTCCTGGGCCCGCAGCTGGGCGTGGACGACGACGGTTTCCCGATCTACAACGCGGACCCGTCGCGGCTGTACCGGCCGCTGACCCGCGCCGAGTACGATTCGATTGCCGCACGCACTACCTATTCGCCGAAGTCGCGCACCGAGACGGCTGCATTCACGCTGACCAATTCCGCGCTGTTCGGCCTGCCGGGCGGTGATGCCGGGTTCGCCGCGACCGTGGAAGTGGGCCAGCAGGCCTATGCGCTGAATCCCGATCCGCTGGCCACCCAGTACTACTACTACAGCTGGAAGGATTCGGACGGCCAGGGCTCGCGCAACCGCTGGGCGACCGCCGCCGAGCTGCGCATGCCGCTGCACGAGACGATCAACCTGAGCGTGGCCGGCCGCTACGACCAGTACCGCTATTCCGGCCACACCATCGGCAAGGCGACCTGGAGCGGCGGTCTGGAATGGCGCCCGATCGACACGCTGCTGGTGCGCGGTTCGTATGGCACTGCGTTCCGCGCGCCGGACCTGCACTACGTGTTCGCCGGACCGGGCAACGACGAGACCACCGCCGAAGACCTGTACAGCTGCCGCGCCGATGGCGCCAGCGACTGTTCCGACTACGAGCGCAACCTGATCCGCAGCCGCACCGGCAACCGCCAGCTCGACCCGGAAACCAGCACCTCGTGGAGTGCAGGCTTGGTCTGGTCGCCGGCGATCGGCCTGGACCTGTCGGTGGACTGGTTCGACATCGACATGCGCAAGCAGGTGCAGGACATGGATGTGCGCACCCTCCTGGCCAACGAAGCGAACTGCCGGCTCGGCAGTGCCGACATCAATTCGCCGACCTGCGTGGACGCGCTCGACCGCATCACCCGTACCAGCGACGGCCGCCTGTACGGCGTGCGCGTGGCGCCGATCAACGTCGCCCGCGAGTCGACCTCCGGCATCGACGTCGGCCTGCGCTACCGCCTGCAGACCGGTATCGGCGACTTCATCCTCAATGGCACCCACACCTGGGTGAAGAAGCACGATTTCCAGCGCTACCCCGGCGATCCGACCCTGGACCAGTTCGCGGTCAACAGCGGATTCGACATCCCGCGCACCAAGACCAGCCTGAGCGTGACCTGGGAGAAGGACGCGTGGTCGGCCACGATCTACGGTTCGCGCCTGGGCAAGCTGCCGACCTCGGACAACTACGACCAGTCATTCGACTGGGAAAGCGGTGACAGCCCCTACGTGAAGGCGACCTACCGCTACAACGCCTCGGTGCAGTATCGCTTCGACGACCATTCGCGCCTGTCGCTGTCGGTGGTCAACGTGTTCAACAAGATGCCGCCGAAGGATGCCACCTACACCGCGTATCCGTACTACGACGTGTCCTGGTTCGACAGCGTCGGCCGCACCATCAACCTGCAGTACACCCACAAGTTCGGTGGCAGCGCGCTGTAAGGCACACCGTATTGCAGAACGTGGACAACAAGGCCCGCCACTGGCGGGCCTTGTTGTTCATGCACACCGTACCCGGTAGATGCCCACCTTGGTGGGCATTCGTTGCCGCGCACCCGCCCGGGGTTTTCCACACCGCACGTGGAAAGCGATGGGGGTTTGGTGTGGACAAGTCCCTGCGAGCCACGCATTGCAATGGTTTCGAAGGGTGGCAATTTTTTGTCCAGACAGAATCCGGGTTTTCCACATGCGCCGTGGAAAGCGATGGGAACTAGGTGTGGACAAGTAGTTGTGAGCATTGCACCGCAGGCGTTTCGAAGCGTGGTGAAAATTTGTCCACGCTGCACGATCGAGGCAGGTAGCGCCGAGCCCGCGCTCTGCTCACGCCCATCGCAGCCGTGCATCGGCTCGGCGCTGCATCAGGTTCGCCGGTTTTCCACACCCAACGTGGAAAGCGATGGGAGTTTGCTGTGGACAAGTACCGGCGAACGTCACACCGCAAGCGTTTCGCAGCGTGGTGTTTTTTTGTCCATTACCGGAAACGCGAACGCCCCGCACAGAGCGGGGCGTCCGGGGTCGATCCGATGCCGCTGGATCAGACGTTGAAGCGGAAGTGCAGGATGTCGCCTTCCTGCACGCGGTATTCCTTGCCTTCCAGGCGCAGGCGACCGGCTTCCTTGGCGCCGGCTTCGCCCTTGTACTTGATGAAGTCGTCATACGCGATGGTTTCGGCGCGGATGAAGCCCTTCTCGAAGTCGGTGTGGATGACGGCGGCAGCCTGCGGGGCGGTGGCGCCCTTGCGTACGGTCCACGCGCGGACTTCCTTCACGCCAGCGGTGAAGTAGGTCTGCAGGCCGAGCAGGCTGTAGGCCGCGTTGATCACGCGGTTCAGGCCCGGCTCGCTCAGGCCCAGATCGGCCAGGAAGGTGTCGCGGTCTTCGTCGTCAAGCTGGGACAGCTCTTCCTCGATCGCGGCCGACACCGGCACCACCTGCGCGCCCTCGGCGGCGGCGTGCGCGCGCACGGCTTCCAGGTGCGGGTTGTTCTCGAAGCCGTCTTCCAGCACGTTGGCGATGTACATCACCGGCTTCAGGGTCAGCAGGAACAGGTCGCGCACCAGCGCCTTCTCTTCCTCGTCCAGGCCCACCGAACGACCGGCCTTGCCGTCCGACAGCGCAGCCTGCAGCTTGGCCAGGACCGGCTTGCGCGCCGCTGCGTCCTTGTCGCCGCCCTTGGCCGCACGCTCGGCACGGTTCAGCGCCTTCTCGACACTGTCCAGGTCAGCCAGCGCCAGCTCGGTGTCGATGGTTTCGATGTCAGAGATCGGATCGACCTTGCCGGCCACGTGCACGATGTCGCCGTGCTCGAAGCAGCGCACCACGTGGGTGATCGCGTCGACTTCGCGGATGTGCGCCAGGAACTTGTTGCCCAGGCCTTCACCGCTGGCGGCACCGGCCACCAGGCCGGCGATGTCGACGAACTCGACCGCGGTCGGGATGACCTTCTGCGGATTGATGATGCCCGCCAGCTCGTTCAGGCGCGGGTCCGGCACCGGCACGATGCCGACGTTCGGCTCGATGGTGCAGAACGGGAAGTTCGCCGCGGCGATACCCGCCTTGGTCAGCGCATTGAACAGGGTCGACTTGCCGACGTTGGGCAGGCCGACGATGCCGCATTTGATACCCATGGGTGACAGCTCTCTGGGGTGAAAGTGATTGGGGAAACAGCGGCCTGGGCGCTGCTTTTCCAATCATTCTCCGTACCGACCAACGGTCGGTACCTACCGGATTGGTTGGTTCCGTACCGACCAACGGCCGGTACCTAGCGGATTGGATGGTTCCACACCGACCAACGGTCGGTACCTACAGCTTATTTCGGGGTGTGCAGCCGCTTCATCGCTTCGCTGAAATCGCCCTGCACTGCCAGCGGCATCACGTCGATCGCATCGTCGATGGCGCGTGCGATCAGCACGTCGTCCTCCTTGGACGGGCGCCCCAGCACCCAACCCACTACGCGGTCCTTGTGGCCGGGATGGCCGATGCCCACGCGCAGGCGATGGAACTTGCCGTGGCCGAGCAGGCGGATGGTGTCGCGCAGGCCGTTCTGGCCGCCGTGGCCACCGTCGAACTTCAGCCGCGCCACGCCGGGCGCCAGGTCCAGTTCGTCGTGTGCGAGCAGGGTTTCTTCCGGTTCGATCTTCCAGAACCGCTGTGCGGCGGTGACCGACTTGCCGCTGAGGTTCATGAAGGTGGCGGGCTTGAGCAGCCACACCGCCTGCCCGGCGATCTCGACCTTGGCGGTCTCACCGAACAGCTTGCTGTCCACATTCCATCGCGCACCGGCCTTCTCCGCCAGGGCCTCAACGAAATGAAACCCGGCATTGTGCCGGGTCCGGGCGTGTTCCGATCCGGGATTGCCCAGACCGACGATCAGTCGCAGTCCTGCCATGGTTCCTTCCAGTACGGTGCCTGCCCGGAGGCAGGCACCGTAACGGTATTACTCGGCGGCAGCCGCTTCTTCGTCAGCCTCGTCGGCCTTGCCGGCCTTGGCGGTGACGATGGCGTCGTCGTGGTCCTTGCCCAGCGCCAGGGCCGGGATTTCCACGCCCTTCGGCAGCTTGATGTCGGACAGGTACACCACGTCACCGGCCTTCAGCTCGCCCAGGTCGACTTCGATCGACTCCGGCAGGTCCTTCGGCAGGCAGGTGATGGTCACTTCCTTCAGTTCGTGGGTGACCACGACGTCGGCAGCCTTGCCGGCCGGCGAGGTGTCTTCGTTGACGAAGTGCAGCGGGACCGAAGCGGTCAGGGCTTCGTTCTCGTTCACGCGCTGGAAGTCCAGGTGCATGATCAGCTGCTTGTACGGGTGGCGCTGCATGTCACGCAGCAGGACCTTCTGCACCTGGCCATCCAGGTTCAGGTCCAGGATCGAGGCATAGAACCACTCGTTCTGCTGGGCCAGCCAGATTTCGTTGTGGTCCAGGCTGATGGCGACCGGCTCGGCGTTGCCGCCGTACACGATGGCCGGGATCACACCGGCGTGACGCAGGCGGCGGCTCGCACCCTTACGCTGCAGTTCACGCTTGGTGACCTTGATTTCATGGGTCTTCGACATTTTCGACTACTCAGGTTGTTGCCGCGCCCTGCGGCGTGGCGGTTGAAGATGCTTCCGCGACCAGAAGCATCCGGGTATGCCCCCGCCGTTGCCGGCAGGGGCGAAAAACTCAGTCGACGTACAGCGAGCTGACCGACTCGCCGAAGGCGATGCGGCGCATCGTTTCGGCCAGCATTTCCGCCACGCTCAGCTGGCGGATCTTGCTGCACACCCGCGCCGCGTCCTTCAGCGGGATGGTGTCGGTCACCACCAGCTCGTCGAGCTGGGAATTGGTGATGTTGTCCACCGCCGGGCCCGACAGCACCGCGTGGGTGCAGTAGGCGGCGACCTTGAGCGCACCGCGCGCCTTCAGGGCAGCAGCAGCAGCGCACAGGGTGCCGGCGGTGTCGACGATGTCATCGACCATCACGCAGGTCTTGCCTTCGACGTCACCGATGATGTTCATCACGGTGGAGACGTTGGCGCGCGGGCGGCGCTTGTCGATGATCGCCAGGTCGGCGTCATCCAGGCGCTTGGCCACCGCACGGGCGCGGACCACGCCGCCCACGTCCGGCGACACAACAATCAGGTTCTCGGTGCCGTAGGCACGCCAGATGTCGGCCAGCAGCAGCGGGGACGCATACACGTTGTCCACCGGAATATCGAAGAAGCCCTGGATCTGGTCGGCGTGCAGGTCGACGGTCAGCACGCGATCAGCGCCAGCGGTGCTGAACATCTTCGCCGCCAGCTTGGCGGTGATCGGCACGCGCGAGGAACGCATGCGGCGATCCTGCCGCGAGTAGCCGAAGTACGGCACCACGGCGGTCACGCTGGCCACCGATGCGCGCTTGAGCGCGTCGATCAGCACCAGCAGTTCCATCAGGTTTTCCGCGCTCGGCGCGCAGGTCGGCTGGATCACGAACACGTCCTGCTTGCGGACGTTCTCTTCGATTTCCACCTGCACTTCACCATCGGAGAAGTGCGAGACCAGCGCCTTGCCCGGGCGAACCCCCAGTTCCTTGCAGATGTTCTGCGCCAGACGTTTGTTGGCGTTGCCGGAAAAGACCAGCAGGTTCGGGGACTCTTGCATCATGATTGTCTCGGGCGGGGACGAGTGGCGGGGATCCGGAGTCGGCAAGGACCCCGATGGACCCTTGCTGCTGACAACACCGCGGTTGTTTCCACGTCCCGCGCGGGCGATGCGCTGGAAGGCGCGGACACAGCCGCTATTGGCAGGGGCGGTAGGATTCGAACCTACGAATGCCAGGATCAAAACCTGGTGCCTTGGGCCTCTTGGCGACGCCCCTGCATTGATAAATCAGTGTTGCTCGAGTGCATCCAGCAGTGGCGAACGCGCAACGCCCGCTGCCACCCTTGCCCGCAACTCCTTCGGCAACTTCGACCGTCCCTGCTCTGCGGCAGACTGCGATGCGAACTCGACGAAACAACCACTTCCCGAACCGGTCAGCCGCGCCGTGCCGATATCGCTCAACGCGGCGAACGCTGCCTCGACGGCAGGCTCACGGCGGCGCAGCACCGGTTCGAACGCGTTCCCGACCAGGGTCCCGGAAGCGAAGTCCTCTATTTTCGCCACTGGGCTGCCGCGCGTCAAATCCGGGTCTGCGAACAGAGCCGGGGTGGGAACATGAACACCCGGTTCAACCACCACATACCAGGCCGGCTCCAGCACGATCGGCTGCAGGCGCTCACCCACCCCTTCGGCCCAGGCATTGCGCCCGCGCACGAACACCGGCACGTCAGCGCCCAGGCGCAGTCCCAGCGCAGCAAGCGCGTCCTCGTCCAGACCGGCACGCCAGAGCCGGTTCAGCACCACCAGTACGGTGGCCGCGTCAGACGAACCGCCGCCAAAGCCACCACCTGCAGGAACGTGTTTTTCGACGATGATGTCTGCGCCTTGCACGATGTTGGCCGCATCTTTCAGAAGCCGCGCGGCGCGGACCGCCAGGTCATCCGCCTCGGCCACGCCAGCCAGCCCCTCGCCCTGCCGGCGCACCTGGCCGTCTTCGCGCAGGCGCAGACCGATGCGGTCGCCCCAGTCCAGCAGGCGGAACACGGTCTGCAGCTCGTGGTAGCCATCGGCACGGCGGCCGGTGATGTGCAGGAACAGGTTCAGCTTGGCCGGGGCCGGCCACCAGGACCAGCCCGTGTCATCGCGCCCGGCACTCATGGGGTGCCCTGCCCCCATTGGTCGACCAGCAGGCGCACCTTGGCGTCGCCATTGCTGGCCTCGATCCGGCGCGGCAGCGCCGGGCGCCCGCCCAAG
>NZ_JAPTFQ010000111.1:0-11484 GCF_030985535.1 Stenotrophomonas sp. Sm2128 | reverse complement strand
GGCCTTGCGGCCCGCCCTCCTCGTCTTGCCTTCAGGCTTCGATGGATCAGAAGCGCTGGTTGTACTGGATGAACAGGAAGCGGTCGTAATCCAGCATCGGGTCCAGCTGCACGGCACTGGCGTTGGTCACCGCGTAGGTGATCGGCGGGGTCTTGCCGAACACGTTGCGGGCACCGACGGTCACGCTGCCGTTCCACGGGGCCTGCCAGGTGGCCGAGATGTCGTGATAGACGATCGCGCCCTTCTTGTTGGCACCCAGGCCACCGCTCCAGCCACCGTTCTCGGTGTAGTAATCGGGCTGGTTGCACTCCAGGCCATTTTCCTGGTCGTAGCAGAAGTCGCGGAAGCCGCCGTAGTAACGCATGGTCCAGGTGGCCGACAGGTCGCCCTTGGTCCAGGTGCTGGCCAGGGTGCCGCGGACACGCGGGTAGTTCCAGTAGCCTGCGTAGTCATCCCATGCAGCACCCTTGGTGGCCTGCTGACGGAAGCTGGTCAGGTAGTTGGTGTCCAGGTTGAACGACAGGGTACCGAAGCTGTATTCCGGCATGCGGTAGCGGACGCCGAAGTTGTAGCCTTCGGTTTCCAGCGAGCCCAGGTTCGCGTTGCCGCGGCTCAGGCCGGTGACCTGCTGGCCGTTGGCGACGTCGCCACGGCTGTACTGGTCACAGAAGGCCTGCACACCGTTCTGGTAGCACTGGTTCAGCACGTAGTTCGCCGACAGCGCGGTGATCACGTTGTCGACAGTGATCTTGTACCAGTCCAGCGAGACGTTCAGGCCGCTGACGAAGCTCGGGCTCCAGACCAGGCCCGCGGTGCGGGTCTTGCTGGTTTCCGGCTGCAGCTTGTCGTTGCCCACACCCGAGTTGAACGGGTTGTTACCCTGGGTGTCACGGGCACTGATCGGACGACCGGCAGCGTCGGTCTGACGGAAGTCGGACGCCAGGCCTTCAGCACCGCAACGGGCTGCAACGGCCGGGTTGCTGCGCTGGCCGAACACGGCATCACACGGATCGGTGAACTTGTCGAAGGTCTGCGAACCACCACCGAACGTGTCGTCCAGGGTCGGGGCACGGAAGCCCTCGCCGTAGGTCGCACGCACCAGCAGGTCGTCGATCGGCTTCCAGGTCACGCTGAACTTGCTGTTGACCGTGTTGCCGAACTTGTCGTAGTCCGAGTAGCGGCTGGCGATATCCAGCGACAGCTCCTTGGCACCCGGCAGGTCACGCAGCAGCGGCACCATCAGTTCCAGGTAGAACTCGTTGGTCTTGTACTTGCCTTCGGTCGGCTGCGCGGCCAGCTCGGTGGTGTAACCCGAGGAGGACAGTGCGTCCGGGTGATCGTAGCCCGACACTTCGCGATGCTCGTAACCGGCAGCGAAGGCGAACTCGCCCGCATCGCCCGGCATGTCGAACAGCGAACCGGTGATGTTGGCGAAGTACTGCTTGCTCTTGCTCTGGCCGGTCGAGTTCAGCAGGGTGTTGATGTACTTCAGCGCATCCGGGGTCGCGGCGCTGGCGCCGCCCAGCAGGTCGAACGGAACGCAGCTGCCCGGGCTGGTGCCCAGCGCGATCGGGTTGGCAGCGGTGCCGCACTGGGCGACGCCGTTGGCGTTGATGAACGACGGGCCGAGGGCGTTCTTCAGGGCCAGCAGGTTGATGTTGCCCGAGCTGGTCTGGGTCACGTCGAACTGGTTGTAGTTGATGCCCACATCCCAGTCGAACGGACGGTTGTTGAAGTCGAAGTTGCCTTCCAGGGCCGCGTCGAAGTGCAGCGACTTGACGTTGTTCTGGGTGATGCGCGGCAGTTCGAAGATACGACGGCCCCAGCCACCGATGTCAACGCCGGCGCCCGGGTTGGCCCAGTTGCCCAGCGGGTTGTAGATGCTGTCCTTGCTGATCGCCACCGGGAACTGCGGCTGCGAGGTACCGGTCAGCGGGTAGCCGGCGATCTGGCGCTTGGAATCGCGCTCGGAGTACATCGCCGTCGACTTCAGACGCAGGTTGTCGTTGATGTCGTAGCTGGCCGAGGTGAACATGGTCTTCGACTCAGCGCCCTGGTTCAGCATCATCTGCTGCGAGGCGTTGTAGTAGTCGTCCAGACCAATCAGGTGGTAGTTGTTGAAGTTGTTCGACGGCTGGCCAACGCCGACCGGGGTGTCCCAGGAACCGGTGTGGTTGACCACCCAGGTGTTCGGGACCCACTTGCCAGCCTTGTTGTATTCGCCAGCACCGGCGGTGCCTTCGGCACGCGGATCGGTGAAACGACCCCACGGGCCGGCCGGGCTCAGACCGTCTTCCTTGTGGCCCTGGCCATAGGAGTACTTGGTCAGGCCACGATCCTTGGCCCACACCGGATCTTCCTTGATGTAGTTCGCACCGAACACGATCGAGGAGCGCTCGCCGCTGGCACCCAGGGTCAGGCTGTACTGGGTCTTGGAACCGTCGCCGTGGCTGTTCTGGCCATAGTAGGCACTGGCCTCGGCGCCGTCGAAGTTCTTGCGCAGGATGATGTTGACCACGCCGGAGATGGCGTCGGAACCGTAGATCGCCGAGGCGCCGTCCTTCAGGACTTCAATGCGCTCGATCAGCGAGGTCGGGATGGTCGACATGTCGGTGAAGCCGGCCAGGCTGGTGCTCCAGCGCTTGCCGTTGACCAGCACCAGCGTGCGCTGCTCACCCAGGTTGTACAGGCTGACGTACTGGCCGCCCTGTTCCGGGTTGGACGCCAGCACGGCCGCCTTGCTGAAGGTCTGGGTGCCCGCCACGGACAGGTTCTGCAGCAGGTCGCCGACGCTGACCAGGCCCGAACGCTGGATGTCCTCATGGCTTACGGTGAGGACCGGCTGGGAGGTTTCCACATCCACCGAGCGGATGCGGGAGCCGGTGACTTCCAAGCGATCAAGGGTGGTCGGGGCACTGGCTTCCTGTGCGGAAGCAAATGCCGGTGCCAGCGCCAGCGCGATGCCGGCGGGCAGCAGGCCCAGCCGCACGGCAGGGGTGCGAACGTTCATCAATCTCTCCAAGGTACGTGTTAGTAGCGTGTTAAAACGCTCCAGCACGTTACGATTGCGTTGCGATGCTGTATTTGCGCGACCCAACCGTAGACTTTGCAGAGTGTGGCGGGAGCAAGCCGCCGTTTTCCCTGAACCGGGAAGCAGACTGCCCGTAACGGGCGCGGAAGGCCCGCGCGAAGCTGCAGCAGTTGTCGAATCCGCTGGCCGCGGCGACCTCGCCCACCATCATGTCGGTGTCGCGCAGCAGATCGGCGGCCCGCTCCAGGCGCAACCGTGCCGAAAGCGACTGGGGGCTCTCTTCATACAGGCTCTGGAAGGTCTTGGAGAGGTACCAGCTGGAGAAGTTGGTCAGCTCGGCCAGTTCGCCGATCCGCACCACGCGGTGGCTGTTGCCCTCCAGATAGAGACGGGCGCGCTGCATGCGGCCGAACACCTGGCGCTTGCGGCTGCGTGAGCGACCGGGGCAGCGCTGTACGTTGTCGGCCAGGTCACGCTGCAGGCCGGCCAGATGCAACAACAGCGGGCGCAGCGCCTGCGCTGGCAGGCCGCTGTCGAGCGCATCGCGCCACAGGCGCAGGGCAACGCGGGCGTCGCCGCGGCTCATGCGACCACGACCGGCATACAGGCCGCAGTCGGCCATCTCGGACAGCACCCGCATCGCCTCCGCAGTCAGGCTGAGGCCCACGCACAGTCCGTTACGGCCGGCCTGCACCAACGGGCGCGACTCCTTCTCGAAGGCAATCCACTCACCATGGCGCAGGCGGAAACGCCCTTCCTTGGCTTCCACCCAGGAACTGCCCCGCACCTGCAGCCAGACAGTGAAGCTTGACCCTGCGGTCTGCAGGCTGCCGAGCCGGGCCACGCCCATGCAGGTCGGCGCGAGATCGTCCAGCGCCTTGTCGAGGGAGACGGTTTGGCCACGATCGGCCAGCGAGAGTTGACGCATGGGGCACCACGGGTTTGCCTGATACAGGCTTCCGTTTTGCCTAATCAGGCGTCAGCCCGTCAGGAAAATCCGCCGAGATCGCCACGAATTCGCGGCGAGAACTCCACGAAAAAATCACGAAGAGATATTTTTCTTCAGGATCAACGACTTGAGAAAGGCCGGGAACAGTGCCGGCGTCGACCGGGGCAGCTGCATGACGCCGATGTCGGCACCATCGCTGACCGCCAGGGCGACGTACAGGTCCCGGCCATCGGCGCTGGCACTGATGCCGTTGCCCGCACTGAGCCGCTGCCGGTCCAGGCAGCGCTCGGGGGCTTCGGTGCCGGCCTGGATATGGATCAAGGTCGTACCGCATTCGGTCGAGTTGCCGAGATACCCGATGCCACCGGTGCCCGCCACCGTCCAGGTGCGATAGCGCCATCGGCTTGGTCGGTCTTCACTGACCTGCTGCACGCTGGCCGGGGACAGTGCCGCATCCACCGACCACAAGCCGCCGGATGCCAGGCGTGTGAACAGCACGCGGCCATCGCCGCGATCGAAACGCGCCTGGGAGACGCCGTCGATACTGGCCAGGCGGCGCCAGGGGGTCACGCTGCGATCGAACAGGCTCAACCGGGTGCGTTGCTCTGCATCGCGCTCGACTACCAGCAGCTGCTCCGGGGTTGCCCCGTACAGGGCCTGCAGCGGCTGATCCACCGGAACCGGCAGCGGTTGCAGGTGCTCGTCGCGCGGGGCGATCTCGTAGACAACGGTACGCCCATGCTCGTCACGCCCGACCACCAGCAGCTGGCGGCTGTCGGCCGACCAGTCCGGCGCCTGCCGCCCCTCCGGACGCAGGCCCTCGATCGGCCGCAGTGAGTCGGGCCGCTGCATGTCCGCCCACCACAGCGCGAAACTGCCGGAACGATCGGAGGTGAAGACCAGCTGGCGACCGTCGGGCGCCGCCATCGGCTGCCCGTCGCGCCCACTGGACGCGAACAGCCGCTCGGCGCTGCCGCCGGCCATCGGCACCTTGAACACGCCGAACTGGGCACGGCGGTGAACGAAGGCCAGCACGTCGCCGTGGCGCGACACCGCAGGCCACTGTGCGTCGTCGAGGCCGGCATCACGCAAGGTGCGGCGCTCCACGTCCAGGTAGTACAACCGCACCTCGCTGTCCACGCGCCGGCCGAACACGATGCTGCGCCCATCGCCCAGCCAGGCCCAGCCACGCTGTTCGGCGGATTCGTTGGTCAACTGCTCCAGCTCACCGCCTCCGGCCGGCATCCGCCACAGGTCGCCCATCTGTGGATTGCGCACGAACACCAGCCACTTGCCGTCGGGCGAGTAGCGTGGCGCGTAGTCAAAATCATCCTGATCGACGGCGTAGTCCAACGCCCGCCACTGGCCGCTGGCCAGGTCGAGCACACGGATGCCGCGATGGGCATAGCGGCCCACCATGCTGCCAAAGACCAGGCCGCGGCCATCCGGTGTCCAGTCGAAGCTGAGCAGCTCGGTTCCATC
The DNA here is from genome assembly GCF_030985535.1 of Stenotrophomonas sp. Sm2128. Taxonomy (NCBI): domain Bacteria; kingdom Pseudomonadati; phylum Pseudomonadota; class Gammaproteobacteria; order Lysobacterales; family Lysobacteraceae; genus Stenotrophomonas; species Stenotrophomonas sp. Sm2128. Next base: position 6,022 of record NZ_JAPTFQ010000111.1, on the reverse strand, counting down.
GCAACGGGTCGCCTGGCGCACGCCGCCGCCAGTGGCACTGGCGATCAGCACCTGGCAACCGCCGTCGGCTCCAAAGCGGGCAAAAGCGATCTCGCGCCCGTCCGGTGACCAGCTCGGGAAACGGTCACTGGCCCCCTTCGGCGGCAGCGCCAGCTGCCGGGCCGGCGCATTGCCCGAGGTCTGCACCTTGATCACACCACCTCCGGCGCCATCCTCGTTGGCGCCTTCGTAGGCAACCTGGGAGCCGTCCGGCGAAAGTGTGGGATAGGTTTCAAAACCACTGGTGGCGGTGATCAGGCGATAGGGACGCTGCGGGCTGCCGATCACCCGCACGCCGTTCTCGACCGCTGCATCCACCGGTGAACTCGGCTCCGGCCCGCGCCGCAGCAACAATGTGGCCATGACCAGCAGCGCGGCCAGCATCATCACGCCCAGCACCCACAACAGCTGGCGGCGCAGCTGGCGCCAGCCACGCCGGCGTGAAGGCGCTGCCGGCACGGCCAGCGCCGGAATCGTGCCGGCACCGTCCGGCGACGGCATCACATCCGCAACGGCCACCGCATCCACTTCCGCTACCGGCTCGAAGTCGTCCAGCGCCTGCACCGGTACCAGCAGCCGATAGCCGCTCTTGGCGATGGTCTCGATGTAGGCCTGGCCATTGTCGTCGTCGTTGGCGAACGCCTTGCGCAGCTGGGTGACGGCCTGGGTCAGCACGTCATTGGTCGGCAACGTATCGGGCCAGACCTCGGCAAACAGCTCTTCACGGGTGACCACGCGCCCAGGCTGCCGCATCAACACGCGAAGTACGCCCAGCGCTTTCGGCGTCAGCCGCCGCGGACGGCGCGCGCCTTCAACCTCGACCTCACGCGAGGACAAGGTAATGACACAGTCGCCGACCTGCACGCGGTCGGCGTCAATGGGCGTGAGTTCGCTGCTGTTCATTTTCCGCTATACAGTAGGGACGGGACCTGGGCAGGGCTCACCAGCAATACCGTCCCCACCGTCCCTGGACAGGGCCATCGAAAAGCCAGATTCCGCACAAAGCATCGGCGCATACCGCAAAAACAATAACGCCCCCGGATATTAGCCTAAGCCGGTTACCCCGCCTATGACGGGGTCGACACTCAGGCTCTCTCTCGCCGACGCATTCACATAATCTGCATCACCATTCGCGCCCTTATGGGCGCGAAATTTTTATCTGGCGTTCATTTTCACATGCGCCGAAGCATGGTCAATCCGACCAGACGCGACACCACAAGGCCGATATACATGACGCCTGCGAACTGTTCGAGCATCACCAGGGCCCGTGCCTGCGGGTGCAACGGCACGACGTCACTCAATCCAACTCCGGACAACAAGCTGAAGCTCAGATAAAGCAGCTCCATCCAACTGCGCTCGGGGCCGGCCGTCGCACCCTGGAAACTGCCTGGATACCACTGTTGGCACACCGCGAATGCAAAGGCGAACCCCCAGGCCAGCAGGGTGAAGGTTGCCCCGGCCGCGAACAGTTCGTCGCGTGTTACTCGATGGTCCTGCAGCATGTAGGCGATCAATGCCCCGGCCGTATAGAAGTACAGCAGGCTTTCCAGCAGCTGCGCGGTGGTCAGCAGCGCGCTGCGGTCCAGCAGCGCGCCAGCCAGCGAGAACACCACCGATGGAATGGCCAGCAGCAATGCCAGCCAGGTTCCCAATGGACTGCGCTGGACCACCCACAGCGCCAGGCCGAGTACCGCCATGCCGAACATGCCCAGCGCCGCCCGGCCAGCGGCGGTGTCATCGAGGGCGGGATACAGCAGTACCGCGATCAACTGGGCGGCCAGGAGCCAGGCCGAAGGATGGCGGCGGGCGATGGCCAGCCAGCGGGTGGTCGTGGCAACGGGCATGGCGTCCTTTCCCCTGGGCGATGCGCGGAGGATAGCCGGGCGCGGCGTGATGAACGGTAGTGCCGGCCATTGACCAGCACTCTCCCCGGTCCGTGCACGACGGAATGCTGGCCAGCGGCCGGCACTACCCGTTACCCGTCACCCCTGGCGGTAGACCTCGGCCCCGCCAGCACGGAACTCCTGCGACTTCTCCTTCATGCCGGCCTCGGCGTAGTCGCGCACGTCCTGGGTGATCTTCATCGAACAGAAGTGCGGTCCGCACATCGAGCAGAAGTGGGCCAGCTTGTGCGCGTCCTTCGGCAGTGTCTCGTCGTGGAATTCCTTGGCCTTTTCCGGATCCAGGCCCAGGTGGAACTGGTCCTGCCAGCGGAACTCGAAGCGCGCCTTGCTCAGCGCGTTGTCGCGTACCTGTGCGCCCGGATGCCCCTTGGCCAGGTCGGCCGCGTGCGCGGCAATGCGATAAGCCATGATGCCGTCGCGCACGTCCTGGCGGTTGGGCAGGCCCAGGTGCTCCTTCGGCGTCACGTAGCAGAGCATGGCCGTGCCAAACCAGCCGATCATCGCCGCGCCGATCGCACTGGTGATGTGGTCGTAGCCCGGCGCGATGTCGGTCGTCAGCGGGCCCAGCGTGTAGAACGGCGCTTCGCCGCATTCGCGCAGCTGCTTGTCCATGTTTTCCTTGATCAGCTGCATCGGCACGTGGCCGGGGCCTTCGATCATGGTCTGCACATCGTGTTTCCAGGCGATCTTCGTCAGTTCACCCAGCGTTTCCAGTTCGCCGAACTGCGCCGCGTCGTTGGCATCAGCGATGCAACCCGGGCGCAGGCCGTCGCCCAGCGAGAAGGTCACGTCGTAGGCCTTCATGATTTCGCAGATGTCTTCGAAATGCGTGTAGAGGAAGTTCTCCTTGTGGTGCGCCAGGCACCACTTGGCCATGATCGAGCCGCCGCGGCTGACGATGCCGGTAACACGCTTGGCGGTAAGCGGCACGTAGCGCAGCAGCACGCCGGCGTGGATGGTGAAGTAGTCCACGCCCTGCTCGGCCTGCTCGATCAGAGTGTCGCGGAAGATCTCCCAGGTCAGTGCCTCGGCGCGGCCGTCAACCTTCTCCAGGGCCTGGTAGATCGGCACGGTACCGATCGCCACCGGCGAGTTGCGGATGATCCATTCGCGCGTCTCGTGGATGTGCTTGCCGGTGGACAGGTCCATCACCGTGTCACCGCCCCAGCGGATCGCCCACACCAGCTTCTCCACTTCCTCGGCGATGCCGGAAGACACCGCGCTGTTGCCGATGTTGGCGTTGATCTTGGTCAGGAAATTGCGGCCGATGATCATCGGCTCGCTTTCCGGGTGGTTGATGTTGTTGGGCAGCACCGCACGGCCACGGGCGATTTCGTCGCGCACGAACTCCGGGGTGATGACTCTCTGGATCGACGCACCGAAGGCCTCGCCCGGGTGCTGCTGCAGCAGGCCGGCATCGCGGATCGCGTCCAGGCGCTGGTTCTCGCGGATGGCGACGAATTCCATTTCCGGCGTGATGATGCCGCGGCGCGCGTAATGCATCTGGGTGACGTTGGCACCGGCACGTGCACGGCGTGGCAGGCTGCGCGCGGGGAAACGCACCGCGTCAAGCTTCGGGTCATGCTCGCGATCGCGACCGAACGAAGAACTCAGTCCTTCAAGCTGCTCGGTATCACCGCGCTCTTCCACCCAGCCGCGACGCAGTGCCGGCAAACCGGCGGACAGATCGATGCGCACCTCCGGGTCGGTGTACGGGCCCGACGTGTCGTAAACGGTCACCGGCGCATTCTCTTCGCCACCGAACAGCGTCGGCGTACGGGTCAGCGCGATCTCGCGCATCGGCACCTGCAGATCCGGGCGTGAACCGGGCACGTGGATCTTGCGCGAGCCGGGAATGGGCCGGGTCACGGATGCGGAGAGTTGCTGGGCCTGTTGCTGCAGGGCTGAGAGCTGTGCGTTCATCGGGCATCGTCCAGGAAGGTCAGGGACGAAGCGGCGGCGCACGGCACCCGCACACGGACGGTCCTTGGGCGGAGTCCGGGCACGGCTGCATTGCAAAGCTTCCCTACGCCGGTATGAGCCGGATCAGGTTCCAAGGGACTGTCTCAACCGTGGCCACATGGCCCGGTACCCCCGCTTCTTGGTGCGCATTAGAGCATAGACCGCCCGCCTCCGGGATCAGATCGCCATTCGTTAACGGAACCATGACGTCGCGTTCAGTAACGTGCACGCCATCGCGTTGCTGAGATCGATGCGTTCCCCGCCGCCTTCGCGGCCCCTGCCCGGTCCGTGCTGCATGCCGCCGGCCCTTCGCCGCAAGCTCTGCTCGCTCCCCTCAATCGCCCTTGATCGGAGAAGCTCCTTCATGGTGTTTCGCGTTTCCATCGCACTGGTTCTGCTGCTGGTGCTGCTCGCCGGTATCGCCCCCGGCCCCTTCAACACCGTGGTCCAGTCGATGCTGGCAGAAGTCATCCGCAGTGTCGGCTGGCTGTACCTGCTGGTGGTGTTCCTGGCGCTGGTGTTCCTGATGTACCTGGCGTTCGGCCGCTTCGGCAACCTGCGCATCGGCGGCGAGGACGCCGAACCCGAGTTCTCGCGTGCCAGCTGGATGTCGATGCTGTTCGCCGCCGGCATGGGCATCGGCCTGGTGTTCTGGGGTGCGGCCGAGCCCATCTCGCATTTCAGCAAGCCGCCGGAAGGCCTGGCGCCGCAAAGCCTGGATGCAGCGCGCGCATCGATGCGCTATGCGTTCTTCCACTGGGGCCTGCACCCGTGGGCGATCTACGCACTGATCGGCCTGGCGATGGCCTGGTTCCAGTTCAACCGCAATGGACGCGGCCTGGTCAGCGACATGCTGCAGCCGATCATCGGCCGCCACCATCGCGGCTGGATCGGTCGGGTGGTCAACATCGCCGCCGTAGTTGCCACTGCGATCGGTGTCGCCACCACGCTCGGCTTCGGCACCATCCAGATTGCTGCCGGTATCGAACGCGTCTTCAGCGTGCAGGCTACCGTCGCCGTGCAGATGACCATCATTGCCGTCGCCTTCGTGCTGTACATGGCCTCCACCGCCAGTGGCGTAGAGCGAGGTGTGAAGTGGCTGTCCAACTTCAACCTGGCGTTGGCTGCCCTGCTGGCGGCCATCCTGCTGGTGCTGGGGCCGACCGGCTTCATCTTCGATACGTTCACCACCACGCTGGGCTCCTACCTCAACCAGCTGGTGACGATGAGCCTGCGCATGTCACCGTTCTCCGGCAGCACCTGGGTGGCGGACTGGACGATCTTCTACTGGGCCTGGTGGATCTCGTGGGCGCCGTTCGTGGGATCGTTCATTGCGCGCATCTCGCGCGGCCGCAGCGTGCGCGAGTTCGTGATCGGTGTCGTGCTCGCACCGACGCTGCTGGGCTTCTTCTGGTTCGCGGTGTTCGGCGGCACTGCGTTGTGGGCACAGATCTTCGGCCACGCCGATCTGGTGCAGGCGCTTGGCAATGGCTACGAGACGGTGTTGTTCACACTGTTCAACAGCATGCCGCTACCGCTGTTGCTGTCGTGCATCGCGCTGGTGCTGCTGATGATCTTCTTCGTGACCTCGGCCGATTCGGCGGTCCTGGTGCTGGCCAGCATGTCCACCGACGAGGCTGGCGACCCACCGTTGAAGCGCAAGCTGGCCTGGGGCATTGCGGTGGCACTGATCGCAGCGGCGTTGCTGCTGGCCGGAGGCCTGGACGCGCTGCAGGGCATGATCACGATCGCGGCATTGCCATTCGCGCTGCTGATGGTGCTGGTGATGGTGTCGCTGTACCGGGTGCTGGACCAGGAGTACACGCGCGAGCGGCGGCAGGCGCAGCGCCAGCGGCACATGATCGATGCGTGGATCGCACGCGAGATGGCGGCGCAGGAGGAGACGCAGGCCGAGGCAGCGCGCGCGCACGATCAGGATTGAGGGTTGTTTTGCAGCCTGCGGCTGCACCGCTTTTTTCAAGCAACGGCAACAACAACTTCAAAAGCGGCTCTGGATTTCTGCTGGTTTGGCGGGGAGGGGGCCGATGGCGGGACACGCCGCAAGTACGTCCCTGTAGGCTCGGCCACGGCATCCATGCCGTGGACGGTCCCGCCAT
>NZ_JAPTFQ010000110.1:0-11580 GCF_030985535.1 Stenotrophomonas sp. Sm2128 | reverse complement strand
CCCCCCCCCCCCCCCCCCCCCCCCCCCCCCGGCCCCCCCCGCCTTCGACAGATCTCCGCGAACTGTCGGAACAGCATGGCCTGCTTTTGGTGGGTGTCGACCTTGGTCGATACATGGATCCACGCCATGCGTGGATGAGCAGCAAACTGCGGAATCTATCGATGGTATCGATTCAACGAAAAACGGCGGGGTTTCCCCCGCCGTTATTTCTTTCGTACTCCAGGTCGCGCTTATTTCAGCCCGCGGAACTTCAGCAGCGGTTCCACCGACGGGTCCTTGCCGCGGAAATCGCGGTACAGGGTCGACAGCTCCACGCTGTTGCCGCGCGAGAGGATCTTGTCGCGGAATTCCTGGCCATTGGCGGCGGTCAGGCCACCGTGTTCGGTGAACCACTGATAGGCGTCATGGTCCAGCACTTCCGCCCAGAAGTAGGCGTAATAGCCGGCCGAGTAACCGCCACCCCAGATGTGGTCGAAGTAGGTGGTGCGGTAACGCGGCGGCACCTGCGGCAGGTCGACCTTGAACTTCTTCAGCGCGCTCGCTTCAAAGGCGCCGACGTCCTGCAGCGGCGCGTCGGCCTTCTGCGTGTGCCAGGCCAGGTCGAGCAGTGCGGCCGACAGGTACTCGGTGGTCGCATAGCCCTGGTTGAAGCTGCGTGCCTTGAGGATCTTGTCGACCAGCTCCTGCGGCATCGCCTCGCCGGTCTTGTAGTGCTTGGCGTAGTTGGCAAACACCTTCGGGTCCAGCGCCCAGTGCTCGTTGAACTGCGACGGGAACTCGACGAAGTCGCGCGAGGTGGCGGTGCCGGCAATCGACGGATACTTCACGTTCGAGAACATGCCATGCAGTGCATGGCCGAATTCATGGAACATGGTGGTGACGTCGTCGAAGCTGATCAGCGCAGGCTGGCCGGCGGCCGGCTTGGTGAAGTTGCAGACGTTGTAGACCACCGGCTTGGCGCCGGTCAGGCCGTCCTGCTCGACGAACACGTCCATCCAGGCGCCGCCGGACTTGCTGTCACGCTTGAAGTAGTCGGTGTAGAACAGGGCCAGCGAGGTGCCGTCCTTGTCGAACACTTCGTACACCTTCATGTCCGGGTTGTAGGTCGGAATGTCGGTACGCGGCTTGAAGGTGATGCCGTACAGCTGGGTGGCGGCGTAGAAGACGCCGTTCTGCAGCACGTTGTCCAGTTCGAAGTACGGCTTGATCTGCGACTCGTCCAGATCGTACTTGGCCTTGCGCACCTGCTCGGCGTAGAAATCCCAGTCCGAGGCGGCGACCTGGAAGCCGCCCTTCTGCGCGTCGATCACCTTCTGGATCTCGCCGGCTTCGGCGCGCGCCTTGGCGGTAGCGGCCGGCACGGTGTCGGTCAGCAGCTTCAGCGCGGCAGCCGGGGTCTTGGCCATCTGGTCGCCCAGCTGGTAGTCGGCGAAGGTGTCGAAGCCAAGCAGCTTGGCCTTCTGCGCACGCAGCTGGGCCAGGCGCTGCACGGTCTGCCGGGTGTCGTTGGCATCGCCACGCTCGGCGCGGGTTTCCGAAGCCTTCAGCACGGCGGCACGCTGGTCGCGGTCACTCAGCGAGCCGAGCACCGGCTGCTGGGTGGTGTTCTGCAACGGCAGCAGGAACTTGCCATCCAGCTTGCGCTCCTTCGCTGCGTTGGCGGCGTTGTTGATCGCATCCTCGTCCAGGCCGGCCAGCTTGGCCTTGTCGTCAACGACCACGGCGGCGGCCGCGGTGGCAGCCACCAGGCGAGTATGGAACTGGGTGGAGAGCGTGGTCTCTTCCACGTTGAGCTTGCGCAGCGATGCCTTGTCGGCGTCGGACAGCTGTGCACCGGCGCGCACCAGGCCATCGTAGTAGTGCTCGACCAGGCGCTTCTGCACCGGATCCAGTTCAAGGGTGTCGCGCTGGTCATAGATCGACTTCACGCGCGCGAACAGCTTCGGGTCGAGGTTGATCTCGTCCTGGTGCGCGGCCAGCTTCGGCGCCACTTCTTCCTGGATCTTCTGGCGTGCATCGTTGGTATCGGCCTGGACCAGGCCGAAGAAGATGCGCGACACGCGGGTCAGGGTCTCGCCGCTGCGCTCCATCGCCACGATGGTGTTGTCGAAGGTGGCCGGCTCGCTGCTGTCGGCGATCTTGCGAACGTCGGCCAGGTGCTGGCGCATGCCTTCTTCGAAGGCCGGCAGGTAGTCGCTGTCCTTGATCTTGTCGAACTGCGGCGCCTGGAACGGCAGCGTGCTGGCGCTCAGCAGCGGATTGGTGGAGGCTTCGGCCGGCTGCTGGGCCGGGGCTTTCTGGGCATCGGACACGGGGGTGGACTCCTTGCCGGAACAGGCCGCCAGCGCCAGGCTGATGGCGGCGGCCAGGACTACGGTACGCGACATGTAAAACGCTCCTTGGGCAGACGGTATGGAATACCAGCCCTCCACCCTACTCCTGTCGCGCTCGCCCGGCATGTGCCGGACGTGGCGTCTATGCGACGGCCTGTGGCCGGCTCAGACCGTGCCGCGGGTCTTGCCGATCCACGGCCGGTAGAACTCGCGGATGGCGGCCATGTCGGCAGCATCGTCGCCGGTCGGCTGGAACAGCGGGCCGATGCCGATGGTCTTTTCCGGGTAATGGAAATAGGCGGCCAGGATCGGCACGTCGGCCATCCGGGCGATCTTCAGGAAGCCGGCCTTCCACTCCTTCACCGCCTTTCGGGTGCCCTCGGGGGTGATGGCGAACCACATCTTCTCGTTGTTGCGCAGCAGGTCCACCGCCTGGCCCACCGTGCCCTGCGGCGAGCTGCGGTCCAGCGGGATCACGCCCAGCTTGTGCAGCAGCGGCCCCAGCGGCCACCAGAACAGCGAGGCCTTGCCCAGCACCTTCACCTTCATGCCCAGCGCGATCTTGGCCGCCATGCCCCACAGGCCGTCCCAGTTGGACGAATGCGGCGCGATGATGAACACCAGGCGCGGGATGTCAGGCAGGGTGCCGGTCACCTTCCAGCCGCCCATGCGCAGGGTGCAGCGCGCCAGCCAGCGCAGGAAGGCATTGGGTTTGACCTGTGGCATCTGCGGCGGCACGGCCGGCAGCAGCGGAGTCGGGTTGTTCAAGCAATCACTCCCAGTCACGTGATGAGCGCCCGCGCTTGATCTGCGCGCGCCCGCGTTTGGCGTCCAGACGACGCAGTTTCGACCCTAGGGTCGGCTTGGTGGCCTTGCGTGGTTTGGGCACGCTCAGCCCGGCCTGGATGAAGGCCGCCAGCCGCTCGCGCGCATCCTCGCGATTGCGATCCTGGGTACGGAAACGTTGCGCGTCGATGACCAGCACGCCTTCGCCGGTCATGCGCCGGTCACGCCGCGCCAGCAGGCGCGTGCGCAACGGTTCGGGCAACGAGGGCGAGTTGGCCACGTCGAAACGCAGTTCCACCGCAGTGGAGACCTTGTTGACGTTCTGGCCACCGGCACCGCTGGCACGCACGAACCGCTCGACGATCTCGCCGTCGGGGATTTCAAGCTGCGCGTTGATGGTGACCGGTCCACTGCCCATCCGCGCATTGTAGCGGCAGCCACGCGTCGGAGTGCGCATCGCGCGCCGTATGCCGCCGATCAGGTAACGAACACGCCGCCTTCGCCTTGGCTGCGGGTATGCTGGCCGTCCCATGTACCGCAGGAAGCTTCGCATGACCCGCTCCGCACCCGCCCTGCCCTCCCTGCTGCGCCGCGCCGCCCTGCTGCTGGCGGTGGCCGTGGCCAGTGTCCCCGCCCTGGCCGCGCCGCCGACCGATGGCGACATCAACCGTCTGCTGTCCGCGTCACGTGCGCAGAGCATGATCGACACCATGCTGCCGCAGATCGAGGCGATGCAGCAGCAGCAGTTCCAGCAGGTGGCCGCACAGCGCCAGCTCAATGCTCAGCAGCAGGAGCAGCTGAAGCGGATCCAGGCACGGACCAGCCAGACCCTGCGGCAGGCACTGTCCTGGCAGCAGCTGCGGCCGATGTACGTGGACCTGTACAAGAAGACTTTCAGCAAGGAAGACGTGCTGGCGATGGCCGAGTTCTACGAGAGCGCGGCCGGCCAGAGCCTGCTGGACAAGACCCCGGCCCTGATGCAGAACGTGATGGTGGCGATCCAGGCGCGCATGCAGCCGCTGTTCGCGGACCTGCAGAAGGACCTGGAAGCGATCGTCAACGAGCCGGAAAAGAAGTGAGGTCGTGCCGGCCGCTGGCCGGCAACCTCGTACGGTTGGGATCAGGCAGATGCCGGCCAGCGGCCGGCACTACCGTCTATAGGTCCACCTGCCAGCCGAACAGGTCCAGCGCCTTCTGGAACTCACGATCCAGCGGCGCACTGACATCCACGTTGCCGCCCTCAGGATGCGGGAAGCGCAGGCGCTCGGCGTGCAGCAGCATGCGGTGCACGCCCTGCATGCGGAAGATGCGGTTGTGGCGGCCATCACCATGGCTGGTGTCGCCGATCATGTGATGCGACAGGTGCTTGAGGTGCCGGCGGATCTGCCGGAAGCGCCCGGTCTGTGGCTGGCAGCGCAGCAACGCATAACGCGAGCTGGTGAATTCACCGACCGGCACCGACAACTCGCCGGTGGCCAGGCGCTGGAAGTCGGTGACCGCCGCCTTTTTCACCGGTTTGCCCGGGCCGCCGTCCAGATCATGATCGACCTGCCAGGCGAGTTCGGCCGGCCAGCCCCGGCAGACGGTCAGGTAGTCCTTCAGCACCTCGCCACCCATCAGCGCCTTGCCCAGCGCACTGGCGGTCTCGCGGTCAAAGGCCAGCAGCAGGCAGCCACTGGTGGCCCGGTCCAGGCGATGCACGAGGAAGATCGGGCGGCCCAGCTGCTCGCGCAGGCGGTCGGCCAGGAAGTCGTCTTCGCCACGGGCCAGCTTGCTGTCGTGGACCATCAGCCCGGCAGGCTTGTTGACCACAGCCAGGCGCTCATCCAGGTGCAGCAGCTGCAGGGGCGCGGTTTCAGTCTCGACCGCGGCGAGGGTGTCAGGTTCGGTGCTCACGGCGGAATTATCGAGGCTGGGCACTGAATGCGGTAGAGCCGGCCGGTGGCCGGCTGCCTGCGGATCGTCTGGCTGCTGGGCTTGCCGGCCAGCGGCCGGCACTACCAGATCAGGCGCGACCGGCACTACCAGATCAGGCGCGGCCGGCACTACCGGATCAGGCGCGGGCAGCACGGCGGTCAGGCGTTGCGTACGGCCAGCAGCTCGCCGTTGCCTACCGGCACCAGGCTGGTGCTGAAGTTCGCGTCAGACTCCAGCAGCGTCCGCAGCGGTTCCATCTCTCCCGCATGCGAGGTGGCGTTGTCCACCACCAGCAGGCCACCCGGCCGCAGCACGCGGCGCAGCTGCGGCCACCAGCCGGCGTATTGCCCGCGGTCCGAATCGAGGAACAGCAGGTCAATGCTGGCATCGGCGGCCTGTGCAAGCCACGGCCCGGCATCGTCGTGGACCAGCGTGATGCGATCGGCCAGGCCACTGCGCGCGAAGGTGTCACGCGCCATCGCCGCCTTGTCCTCGGCGTATTCCAGCGTGGTCACGTGGCCGTTGATGGCGGCGGCGGCCTCGGCCAGCCATAGCGTGGAATAGCCGTTGGAGGTGCCGATCTCCAGTACGCGGCGCGCAGTGCCGAAGCGCACCAGCACCGCGAGGAATTCGCCCGTATCTGGCGTGATGTTGAGCATGCGGCGGCCGCGTTCGACTTCACGGGCGTCGTTTTCGGCACCGAAGTGGGCCAGTTCGTTCTTCAGTTCCGACAGTTCCAGGGCCATTTTCCGCTGAGCTCGCCATGACGCAGCGTCCATTCTTACCCGAATCCCGGAATTTCGTATGAATCCTAGAGCCGCTGCATTTTCACGCTGAGATAGTTCCCGCCTCCTTCGCGCGGGGACAGCATGCCTGGCCGCCGCGCACCCGGCTTCCGCTAGGACACGGCCATGACATTGAACATTCTGGCAATCGGTGCCCATCCAGATGACATCGAACTCGGTTGCGGTGGCAGCCTGGCAAAGCTCGCCCGCGCCGGCTCACGCATCCATGCACTGGTACTCAGCCGTGGCGGCCGGGGCTGCCACGCCGGCATCGATCGCAGCGATGAATCGCATCGCGCCCTGCGCCGGCTCGGGGTGGCCGAGGTGATCCAGCAGGATTTCCCGGACACGCGATTCCCTGCCTGCCGCAACGACATCATTGCGTCGATCGAACAGGTCTGCACGCTGATCGAACCAGGCCGCATCTACACGATGTGTGGTGAGGATCATCACCAGGACCATCGCACCGTTCACGAAGCGTCGATCATCGCCTGTCGCCACATTCCGCAGATCCTCTGTTATGAGAGCCCCAGCACCCTGCCGCAGTTCGCGCCGCAGGTGTTCGAGGACATCAGCGCGCAGCTGGAGCTGAAGATCCACGCGCTGCGCGAGCATGCCAGCCAGGGCGATCGCCACTACATGCAGGAAAGCCACCTCCGCTGCCATGCGCAGTTCCGTGGCCAGCAGATCGGCATCGGTCCCAGCGAGGGCTTCCTGCCCTACCGTCTGGTGCTTTGATGAAGACGCTGTTGTTCCTGGCCATGTGCGCTTTCATCCTGGTACGAATCTGCGTGCAGGCCTCGCGCCGGCCCAGCACCCGCCTGTACAGCATCGACGCGATCGTGCCGGCCTACAACGAAGCCCCCTGCCTGGAGCGCTCGCTGGCCAGCCTGCTGGAAAACCCGTACGTGGCGCGGGTGATCTGTGTCAACGATGGTTCCACCGACAACACGGCTCAGGTGCTTGATGCGCTGCAGGCGCGCTGGCCCGGGCGCCTGGTGGCCGTGCACCAGGCCAACACCGGCAAGGGCGGTGCGCTGATGCACGGGCTGCAGCACGCAACCGCCGAGCAGGTGTTCCTGACCGATGCAGATACCCATATCGATCCGCGCAGCCATGGCCTGGGTTATCTGCTGGCCGAGATCGAGCGCGGCGCCGATGCGGTTGGCGGGGTCCCCTCGTCCAGCCTGCAGGGCGCCGGCTTCCTCCCCCATGTGCGCGCCAGCCTGAAACTGCCGATGATCGTGATCAAGCGCAGCTTCCAGCAATGGCTGGGCGGCGCACCGTTCATCGTTTCCGGCTCATGTGGCCTGTTCCGTACCTCGGTGCTGCGCAAGGTCGGATTTTCCGATCGCACCCGCGTGGAGGACCTCGACATGTCCTGGTCGCTGGTTGCGCAGGGCTATCGGGTTCGCCAGAGCATCCGCTGCGTGGTCTACCCGCAGGAATGCAACACGCTGGTGGAGGAATGGCGGCGCTGGCGACGCTGGATCGTCGGCTATGCGGTATGCATGCGCCTGCATCGCCGCCTGCTGCTGACCCGCTTCGGCATTTTCAGCATCCTGCCGATGATGCTGCTCGCCCTGGCCGGCATCATGCTGTCGCTGCAGGTATGGTTCGGCGCGGCCCGGCTGCACGGACCGGGTGGCCTTGCCCTGTCGGTGATGCCGCTGTTCTGGACCGGCATCGTCATGCTGCTGGCAGTGATCAGTGCCATCCACCACCGACGCGCGTGGCTGGTGCCGGCGGCGGCCTTCTCGATGCTGTATGTACTGCTCGCCTATGCGATCTGGCTGTTTCATGGCCTGGCGGGGCTGTTCACCGGCCGCGAACCCGTACGCGACAAGCCGACGAGGTACCCGCATGTGGTGGAATGACCTCGCCGCGATGGCCGAGGCACTGTCGACACTTGCGCCCCACACTGATCCCGACGCGGAGGTCTCGCCACGGGCCACCCTGCAGGGCGCCGTACGGATCGGTGCCGGCAGTCGCATCTGCGACGGCGCCCATGTCCAGGGTCCGGTGTCGATCGGCCGCGACTGCCTGATCGGCAACAACGCACTGCTGCGCGGCCCGCTGTGCATCGGTGACGGCACGCGTATCGGCTTTGCCAGCGAACTGAAGAACGCACGGTTGGGCAACCAGGTCAGCATCGGCCCGCAGTGCTTCATCGCCGACAGCCGCATCGATGACCGGGTCTATCTCGGCGCCCTGGTGCGTACCAGCAACCATCGCCTGGATGGGGCAACGGTCACCGTCCACATCGGCGACACCGTCATCGACAGCCAGCGCGACAAGCTCGGCGCCTGGATCGGCGAAGGTGCCGCGCTGGGCGTCGGCGTGATCATCCTGCCCGGCCGCATCGTCGCGCCGGGAAGCCAGTTCGGGCCGCGCATCACCGTGGAACGAAACCTGCCGCCCGGCCGCTACCGGCTGCTGCAGTCATTGCATTCCCAACCCCTGGAGTAACCCCATGCGATTGATCATCCGTGGCGCACTGCCATGCGCCCTGCTGCTGGCTGTCTGCAGCGCCCACGCCGGCGTCGACCGTGTCACGGTGCAGCTGGACCATGCCGACTACAGCGATGGCTTCGGCAAGCGCGACGTACAGACCGTGGACGTGGCCGGACGCAGTGGCGGCAGCCGCTGGCACCTGGGGTTGGCCCATGGCGAGCGTGACTACGGCAGCAGGCGATTCAGCGGCAACCGCATGCAGGGCTCGCTGCACCATCGCTGGAGCCCGCGCCTGTCCACCCGCACCGCTGTCACGGCATCCAACGATGATCCGGTGTTCGTCAACCGCCAGGTCAACCAGGACATCCAGTGGAACGTGACACCGCAGACCGTACTGAGCGTGGGCGGCAAATACGCCCAGTACCATGCCGGCGCCCATGTGAGCGGCTGGTCGGTGGGTGCCTCGCATTACTTCCCGCGCGTGACTGCCTCACTGCGCCACGAGCGGCACCGCCAGTCCAATGGACCGGATGGGCATGGCACCACACTTTCGCTGCGGCTGAAGGATGGGCAAGGCCGTGGTTCGACCCAGCTGTGGCTGGGCAGCGGCACGTCCGGCTATACCGCCGAGTCCGATCCGCTGCTGCTGCGCGAGCACGATGCACGGCGTGCCTTCCTGCGCCGCAGCCAGCCATTGGGTGAGCATCTGGTGCTGGACGTGGGTATCGGCAAGACCTGGCACAGGACGCGCCTGGACAGCTTCCAGAGTGTGCAGTCGCACCTGGGCCTGGGCTACCACTGGTGAGCCTGTAATTGATCGGCGGCGTACCGTGCCGCCGATCTTCAATCTGCCGGGGTCAGCGCCACCACGCGCGCGCCAGCGCCACCACGCCGACCGCACCGGACAGCCAGCTCCACGCCGGCACGTCGCCCCAGTACCAGCCCGGCGGCTGCAGCACATACATCAGTGCAGCGATGGCCAGCAGGCCAACGCCGGTGATCGCGCCCACGGCGCGCTTCTGCAGGCGCTGCAGGCTGGCGTCGAGCGCGACCAGATCGCGCGAACGCATCGCCAGTTCGTGGCGGCCTTCCACCTGCTGGGTCAGCCAGGCGTGCACCAGCCGCGGCATGTCCGGCGCATGGGTCATGATTTCCGGCAGGCGCTTGCCCAGCTCGCGCACCACCCGGCGCGGGCTGTAGCGCTCGCGCAGGATCTTCGCCAGCACCGGCTTGGCCACCGCCCAGATGTCGATCTGCGGGTCCAGCTGGCGGCCGACGCCCTCGATGTTCAGCAGGGTCTTCTGCAGCAGGATCAGCTGCGGCTGCAGCGTCAGCTGGTAGCGCTGCGCCACCCGGAACAGCTTCATCAGCACTTCGGCCAGCGAGATCTGCGACAGCGGACGGGTGAAGTACGGCTCGCACACTGAACGCACGGCCGCTTCCAGATCGTCGATGCGTACGTGGTCGGGCATCCAGCGTGCCTGCACGTGCAGTTCGGCGATGCGGCGGTAATCGCGGTTGAAGATGGCCATGAAGTTCTCGGCCAGGTAGTACTGATCTTCCTGCGAGAGCTGGCCCATGATGCCGAAGTCCAGCGCGATGAAGCGCGGATTGGCACGGCGCGCCGGATCGGTGTCGACCCAGATGTTGCCGGCGTGCGCGTCGGCATGGAAGAAGTTGTCGCGGAACACCTGGGTATAGAACACCCGCACGCCCTTGGCGGCCAGCGCCTTGCGGTCGATGCCGGCCTTGTCCAGTGCAGCGATGTCATCGGACGGAATGCCCCAAACGCGCTCCAGGGTCACCGCGCGCTCGGCGGTGTGGCTCCAGATCACTTCCGGCACGTACAGGTCGTCGGAGTTTTCCCAGAAGCGGCGCAGCACGCTGGCATTGGCGCCTTCGCGCTGCAGGTCCAGCTCGGCGGCCAGGGTGTTCTCGACCTCGGCCACCACTTCGCGCGGCCGGATCTTGTCGGCGCGCGGGTGGGTGCGCTCGACCAGCGCGGCCAGCGAATTGAGCAGGGCAATATCCGCGTCGATCTGCTTCTCGATGCCCGGTCGAAGTACCTTGACCACCACCTGGCGACCATCAGCCAGCGTGGCCGCGTGCACCTGCGCGATCGAGGCCGAGGCCAGCGGTTCGGTGTCGAAGCTGGCGAAGGCCTCGCTGACCGGCAGGCCGAGCGCGTCCTCGACGATGCGGCGCGCGGTCTCGCCATCGAACGGCTTGACCCGGTCCTGCAGCAGGGTCAGTTCGTTGGCCACGTCCGGCGGCACCAGGTCGCGGCGGGTGGACAGGATCTGGCCGAACTTGACGAAGATCGGGCCGAGGTCCTGCAGCGCCAGGCGCAGGCGCGCACCGCGCGACTGCGAGGCGATGCTGGCCGAGGCGCGCGGCACGAACGGCTTGGCCAGGCGCAGCCAGCGCTCGGCCGGCGTGCCCTGCAGCAGGTCGTCGAGGCGGTAACGCAGGATCACCCGGCCAATGCGGCTGGCCCGCAGCACGGCCTTCATGCGGCACCCCGCAGGCGCTGCACGCGTGCACCAAGGCGCTCCACGTCATCGCGCAGCACATCCACGTCGTCGTGGAAGGCATCCAGCTCGGCGCGCGGCACCACATCGCGCGACTCCTCGGTGATGAACTCAGCGGCGCTGTGGGCCAGATCGATCGCCCCCTGGCGCGCGTGCTGCAGGGCGCTGCGCAGGGTGTTGGCGACCTGCACGCCCAGTACTTCGCCGAATACGCTGACGAAAGGCTGCTGCCAGTCCGGATCGAAGCCCTTGGCCAGCTGCTGCAGGCGGCGCGCCAGCTCGGCATCGCCGGCCACGCGCACACGGCCCTTGCCGTTGTTGTCGCCGCGCCGCGCGTTGGCCAGCAGCGGCAGTTGAGCGAGCACACCGGCCAGGCTGCTGCGCACGGCCAGGTCGGCTTCCTGTGCATCCACCGGGCCGACCCGCAGCTGGTCGCCGTCGACGCTGATGCGCATCGCCAGCGACGGCGCTTCCAGGGTCAGGTCGATATGCCGGCCGTCGAGGCTGGCCAATGCATGGCGGGTATCCGGATCCAGCGCCAGCGCGCGGTTCAGGGCGATCTGCAGGGCGCGGCCAGCGACCGGCTTGAGGGACTTGAGCAGGGAGAGAGCCATGTGCGCATTCTACCTGCGTGGGTGGGGGGCTTGGGCCGGGCTGCCGGGCTGCCGCCCGGCACCCGTGGTAGTGCCGGCCGCTGGCCGGCAAGATCAACATCAAAAGCTGGCTATCCGTGGGATGGCGGGGTGGGTCCGGTTGCGGGGGACGCCGTAAACC
>NZ_JAPTFQ010000010.1:0-73333 GCF_030985535.1 Stenotrophomonas sp. Sm2128 | reverse complement strand
CTGTCCTGCGCACACGGCAAGACCGGGGTTGGGCGTCCTGCCCAACCCGCCCGAGGCATGCCTCGGGCCCATGGCGCCAACGGTCCTGTCCAGGGCCACCCGCCGCCTCTGGACAATTTCCCGCGAGCGCGGCCAAAAGCCCGTGCCGTGCAGTGTCATCTGAAAAACGAAAACGCCGGGCAGAGCCCGGCGATTCGCACCCCGTCTGGTGGAGAGCCCCCCTTCTGTTAAGGGGGGCGCGCCAATGGCGCGGGAGATAGGAGGTAGGTCGGGACCCGCTGCTTGCGACAGCAAGCCGCGGCGCACCTTCGGTGGTCAGCTCTTAGAACTGACCACCGAAGGTAAATTGCAGGCGTTCGATCTTGTCGCCGTCTTCCTTCTTCAGCGGGAAGGCGTAGCTGATCGAGATCGGGCCGACCGGGGCGCGCCACAGCAGGGCGACACCGGTGGAGACGCGCAGTTCGTTGGCCTTGAAGTTCTTGGTGCCGTTGTAGACGTTACCGAAGTCGACAAAGGCCGACACGCGGGCCGATGGGCTGTCGAACAGGCGCGGGAAGTAGGCTTCAACCGAACCGACGGTCTTCAGCGAACCACCCAGCGGCTGGCCTTCCGGATAACCCTGGGTTACTTCGCGCGGACCGAGGGTGTTGTCCTCGAAGCCACGTACCGAGTTGGTACCACCGGCGTAGAAGTTCTCGAAGAACGGCAGGCCGCTGGCGGTGACGGTACGGGTTTTGCCGTCGGCGTCGGTGATCGTGCGGGTGTAGTCCTTGCCGTAGGCATCGCCGTAGCCCACTTCGGCGCGGGTGTTGATCACCAGCGACGGCATGATCGGCCAGTACTTGCTGATCTGGTAGTTCAGCTTGTAGTACTCGATGGTCGAGCCAGGCAGCGTGGTTTCCAGGCCGACGCGCTGGTAGGTACCGCGGGTCGGCATGAAGTAATCGTTGCGCGAGTCGCGCGCCCAGCCCAGCTCGGTACGCCAGGCATGGAAGGTGCGGGTACCGACCGCATCGATGTAATCGATGATCGAGTCCGGGGTCGAGTTGCGATATGTGGTGATCTGGTTGCTGTCGATGCCGAACATCAGCGAGACGGTGTCGGTCTCGGTCAGCGGCACGCCGAACACCACCTGCGCAGAACCATTGGTGCTGTTGTACTGCGCGGTGTTGAAGTCGGAGTAGTCCAGTTCACGCCAGGACAGGTTGTAGCCCAGCGAAACGCCGTCGTCGGTGAAGTACGGGTTGGTGTAGCTGAAGCCGTAGCGCTGCAGGTAGCTGCTGCGCGAGGCTTCGACCGACACGCGGTTGCCGCCGCCGAGGAAGTTGTTCTGCGACAGCTGCACCGAGGTGGTCATGCCGTAGGACTGCGAATAGCCCAGGCCGAACACGAAGCTGCCGGAGGTGGTTTCCTTGACGTTGTAGACGACGTCGACCTGGTCGTTGCTGCCGCTGACGGCCGGGGTCTCGACGTCCACCGACTCGAAGTAGCCCAGGCGCTGCAGGCGGATCTTGGAGCGGTCGATCGCGGCCTGCGAGTACCAGCTGTTCTCGAACTGGCGCATTTCGCGACGCATCACTTCGTCGGAGGTGCGGGTGTTGCCACGGAACAGGATGCGACGCACCGACACGCGCGGGCCGGGCACGACCTGCATGTTGATCCCTACCGTCTGTTCGGCACGGTTGGTGGTCGGGATCGGGTTCACCTTGGCGAACGCGTAGCCGATGTTGGACAGCGAGTTGGTGATGGTGTCCGAGCTGAATTCCAGCAGGGCACGCGAGAACGTGTCGCCCGGCTTCTGGATCACCATGCGCTCGACGTCCTCCTGCGGAAGGATGGTGTCGCCGCTGACCTTGATCTCGGAGATCTTGTACTGCGCACCCTCGGTCACGCCCGCGGTGAGGAACATGTCGCGCTTGTCGGGGCTGATCGAGACCTGGGTGGAATCGATGCTGAAGTCGACGTAGCCGCGGTCCAGGTACCACGAGTTGAGCTTTTCCAGGTCGCCGGACAGCTTTTCCTTGGAGTACTGGTCGTCACGGCGGTACCACGACGCCCAGTTGTGCTCCTTGGACTCCCAGGTCTCCAGGATGTCCTTGCTCTCGAACTTCTCGGTGCCGACCAGGTTGACGTGGCGGATCTTGGCCGCCTTGCCTTCCTTGATGGCGATCGCGATGTCCACGCGGTTGCGGTCCAGCGGGCTCACGGTCGGGGTGATCTCGACGGTGTACTTGCCGCGGTCGTTGTACTGGCGGCGCAGTTCCTGGGTCACGCGGTCCAGGCTCAGGCGGTCGAAGGTGCCGCCCTCGGTCAGGCCGATGTCGGACAGGCCCTTGAGCAGCTGCTCGGACTTGATGTCCTTGTTGCCGGTCACGGTCAGCTTGTTGATCGCCGGGCGTTCCTTGACGGTCACCACCAGGATGCTGCCCTGGCGGTCCAGCTGCACGTCTTCGAAGAAGCCGGTCTTGTACAGCGCGCGGATGGTCTCGCCGACCTTGTTGTCGGTGATCGTCTCGCCCCGTTCCACCGGCAGGTAGGTGAACACCGTGCCCGAGCTGATGCGCTGCAGGCCATCGACGCGGATGTCGCTGACAGTGAAGGGCTCGGCTGCCTGGGCCAGGGCGGGAGCGCCGGTGACGGCGGCGAGGGCGAGGGCCAGCAGGCGGCGATTGGGGAGTCGCGTCATGTCACGTCCGGTAGGAAGGTCGATTTCATTGGTGCGGGATGCCGACGCTGTAGACGGCAACAACGTGGAAAAGTTCATCGCGGGACCAGGCCGAGGATGTCGTTGTAGAACGCCAACCCCATCAGCCCGGCCAGCAACGCCAGGCCGATGTATTGGCCGGCGGCGATGGCACGCTCGCTCAGCGGGCTGCCCTTGACCAACTCGATAAGGTAATACAGCAGGTGCCCGCCGTCCAAGATCGGGATCGGCAACAGGTTGATGATGCACAGGCTGAGTGACAGCAGGGCAAGGAACTGCAGGAACCAGTCGAGGCCGCGTTTGGCCGAGACATTGGCCACGCGGGCGATGGTGACCGGCCCGGAAACGTTCTGCAGCGAGGCTTTGCCGGTGACGATGCGGGCCATCATGCCCAGCGAATCGGCGGCAAGCCTGCCGGTTTCACGCACGGCGACGGTCACTGCATCCAGCGGCCCATAGCGCAGCAGGGTGTCGTAGGAGGGGCTGTAGGTGGTGGGGAAGCCGACGCCGATCTGCCAGACCGGGTTGCCCTTGCCATCCTTGCCCTGGCGTGGCGTGACTTCCAGTGCAAGGCGTTCACCGCCTCGCAGGACCTCGATCATGCCGGGGCCTCCGGCACGGCCGAGGGCCTGGATCTCGCCGATCACCTGGTCGACGCTGTCGATGCGCTGGCCGTCGATCGCCACGATCAGGTCGCCCGGCTGCAGCAGCCCGGTGACCACCGAATCGGCGGTGAGCGAGTCGACCAGTGCCGGCTGCAGCCACGATTGCCAGTACAGGCCGGCCAGGATCGGTACCCGTCGTTCATCGAAGCCGGCGGGCAGCTGCGACAGCGGCAGGGTGCGCACGCGCACCTGGTCCGCAGGGTCGAGTACCTCAAGCGTGACGTCGCGGCGATCCATCGCAGCGGCGGTCAGCGCCATGCTGGCCTCGCCCAGGGTGGCGACCTGGCGCTCATCCACCCGCAGAACGCGGTCACCGCTGAGCAGTCCGGCGCTGGCGGCGATGCCGTCAACCCGGCCGATCGTCGGCGAGTAGTCCTGCTTGCCGATCACGAACATCGCCCACAGCAGCAGGATGCACAGCAGCAGATTGGCGATCGGCCCTGCAGCAACAATGGCGATGCGCTGCCACACGGTCTTGTGGTTGAAGGCCTGGCCGCGCTCGTGGGGATGGACCTCGACCTCACGTTCGTCGAGGAACTTCACGTAGCCACCCAGCGGGATGGCGGCAATGGCGAACTCGGTGCCGTGCCTGTCGCGGCGCGACCACAGCGGACGGCCGAAGCCGACCGAGAAGCGCAGGATCTTGACCCCACAGAGGCGGCCGACCCAGTAATGCCCGAACTCGTGGAACGTGACCAGCAGCCCGAGGCTGACAATCATCCACCAGACCGATCCGAGGAAGTCAGTCATGCAGGCTCACAGTGGCGGGCAGGGGCGGCGGCGTCATGCTGGGCGAGGCGGTCGTTCAGGCGGCGTCGATGGCGTTCAGGGTGAGCTGGCGTGCCCGCTGGTCGGCGGACAACAGGACCTCCAGTGTATCGGCTGGCTGGGTCGGCAGTGTTGAAAGAGCGTTAGCAACCAGCTCCGGGATGGTCAGGAAACCGATCCGGCCCTGAAGAAATGCTGAAACCGCCTCTTCATTGGCGGCGTTCAGCACCGCCGGGGCAGTACCGCCGGCCTGCATGGCCTGCCAGGCCAGCGCCAGGCAGGGGAAGGCGTCGGTGTCAGGCGCCTCGAAATCCAGCCGGCCCTGCGCCAGCAGGTCCAGCCCGGCCACGCCCGATTCGATGCGCTGCGGCCAGCCCAGGCCGACCGCCAGGGTGGTGCGCATGTCCGGCAGGCCCATCTGGGCCAGGGTCGAGCCGTCGACGAATTCGACCAGCGAATGGACCAGGCTCTGCGGGTGCACCAGCACCTCGATGCGCTCGCCGGGCACCGAGAACAGATGGTGCGCCTCGATGACTTCCAGGCCCTTGTTCATCAACGTCGCCGAATCGACCGAGATCTTCGGGCCCATCGACCACTTCGGGTGAGCCACGGCCTGGGCCGGGGTGACCTCGGCCAGCTCGGCGCGGCTGCGGCCGCGGAACGGGCCGCCCGACGCGGTCAGCAGGATCCGGCGCACGCCGGCGCCGTCGATGCTGGCGTTGCGCGAACGCAGGCACTGGAAGATCGCGCTGTGCTCGCTGTCGATCGGAATGATCTCGGCGCCGGCGCGCTCGGCGGTGCGGGTCAGCAGCTCGCCGGCCAGTACCAGCGATTCCTTGTTGGCCAGCAGGATGCGCTTGCCGGCCGCAGCGGCGGCGAGGGTCGAGGACAGCCCTGCAGCACCGACAATGGCCGCGACGACCGTGTCGCAGGCATCGCTTGCTGCCAGCTGGTCCAGTGCGGCATGACCGGCGTGGGCCTCGGTCGACAGCCCGGCATCGCGCAGGCCGTCGCGCAGTTCGGTGAACAGCGCTTCGTCGGCGATGACCGCGTGCGCGGGCTTGTGCTGGCGGCACAGGGCCAGCAGTGCCTGCACCTGGCGGCCGGCGGCCAGCACCGTGGCCTGGTAGCGCTGCGGGTGGCGGGCGATGACGTCCAGCGTGGAGGCACCGATCGAGCCGGTGGCGCCGTATACGGCGACCCGGCGCAGGTCTGCGACAGCATTCATGGTCAGAACCCGAAGATTTCCTTGCCCAGCGCGAACACCGGCACGGCGGCGAGGACGCCGTCGACGCGGTCGAGCACGCCACCATGGCCCGGAATCAGGTTGCCCGAGTCCTTGGCACCGGCGTGGCGCTTGATCAGGCTTTCGAACAGGTCACCCAGCACCGACGCGAATACGGCCACCACCGAGGTGATCAGCAGGCCCGGCAGGTGCGCGATGTCGATGCCGGCCAGCCAGCCCAGTCCGAGGGCCACGGCGACACCGGCCAGCAGGCCGCCGAACAGGCCTTCCCAGGTCTTGTTGGGGCTGATCCGCGGCGCCAGCTTGTGCTTGCCGAAGTGACGGCCGGCGAAATAGGCGCCCGAATCGGCTGCCCAGACCAGTGCCAGTGCCGCCAGCAGCCACAGGTGGCCCTGCTGGCCTGGCGGGTCACCGCCAGCGTGGATCAGCACCAGCGCTGCCCAGGCAGGAACGATGGCCAGGGTGCCGGCCAGCATCTTCACGATCCGGGAGGGGGCCGTCGGCTGGGCGCCAAAGTTGAAGAAGCGCAGCCAGGCCAGCGCCGCCAGCCACCAGGCAACGCCTGCCAGTGTGGTGATCTGGAACAGCACCAGCGTGCTGCCATCGGCCCACACCAGCAGCACCATCAGCAGCAGGTTCAGCACCAGCAGCACGGTGCGCGCGAGGGTGTCTTCGATGCCGGCCAGCTTCAGCCATTCCCACAGGCCGATCAGCAGCACCGCGGCGGCGGCGGCGGCCAGCCATTGCGTCGGCAGCAGCAGGATCGCGGCAATGGCGAGCGGCGCCATGATCAGCGCGGCGAGGACTCGGGTCTTGGTCATGGGCTGGAGGTCTCGGTGGCCAGTGCGGCGATCTGGGCGCTGGTCAGGCCGAAACGACGCTCGCGGCTGCCATAGGCATCCAGCGCCTGCTGCAGCAGGGCGGCATCGAAGTCCGGCCACAGCGCCTCGGTGAACCACAGCTCGGTGTAGGCCAGTTGCCACAGCAGGAAGTTGCTGATGCGGGTGTCGCCACCGGTGCGGATGAACAGATCCGGCGGCGGCAGGTCGGCCAGGGCGACCTGGCTGCCCAGCAGCGATTCGTCGATCTGTTCGGGCAGCAGGCGTCCTGCGGCGACTTCAGCGGCCAGCGCGCGCGCGGCACGGGCGATGTCCTGGCGACCGCCGTAGCTGGCGGCGATCGACAGGGTCAGGGTGGTGTTGTCGGCGGTGCGCTGCTCGGCCAGCTGCATGCGGCTGACCAGTCCGGCACCAAAGCGCTCGCGTTCGCCGATGAAGCGTACGCGCACGCCGCGTCGGTGCAGTTCGTCCACTTCGCGGTCGAGCGCGCCGAGGAACAGCTTCATCAGGGCGTCGACTTCTTCCTGCGGCCGGCCCCAGTTCTCGCTGGAAAACGCGAACAGGGTCAGCGCCGGAATGCCCAGTTCAAGGCAGCGCTCGATGGTGCGGTTGACCGCGCGCGCGCCGGCACGATGGCCGATCACGCGCGGGCGGCGGCGCTGCTGTGCCCAGCGCCCGTTGCCATCCATGATGATGGCGACGTGGCGGGGCAGGGTGGCCGGCAACGGAGGCGGGACTGAAGGCATCGACTTCAGACCGACAGCAGTTCTTTTTCCTTGTCGGCAACGACCTTGTCGACGTCCTTGATGTTGGTGTCGGTCAACTTCTGGATGTCGTCCTCACCGCGCTTCTTCTCGTCCTCGCTGATCGCCTTGTCCTTGACCAGCTTGGCGATTTCCTTGTTTGCGTCCTGACGGATGTTGCGGATCGCGATCTTGGCGCCTTCGCCTTCCTTCTGCACCTGCTTGACCAGCTCCTTGCGGCGCTCTTCGGTCGGCGGCGGCATGTTGATGCGGATCGCGGTGCCCAGCGTGTTCGGGGTGAACTCGGCGTTATAGAGACCCTTCTCGATCTCCTTGATCATGCCCTTGTCGAACGGGGTGACCAGCAGCGAGTGCGCATCGGCGTTGGAGATCGAGGCAACCTGGTTCAGCGGGGTGCTGGCGTTGCCGTAGGCATTGACCGTCACGCGGTCCAGCAGGGCCGGCGTGGCACGCCCGGTCCGGATGGAGGTGAGGGTGTGCTTCAGAGCGTCGATGCTCTTGGCCATGCGCGTCTGCGCGTTGTTCTTGATGTCGTTGAGCATCGCCCGGTCCTGGATGTATCTGGAATCGGGCGATTATAGGCGAATACGGGACGCTGCCGGGCCTGAATCGGCCCGGTTGTCGCCGCGCGCTCAGGCTCAGGCCGGATCGCGGCCCTGGACCAGGGTGCCGATGTTCTCGCCGTTGAGGATCTTCAGCAGCTCGCCCGGCTGGCCCATGTCGAACACGCGCATCGGCAGGTCGCTGTCGCGGGCCAGTGCGAAGGCGGCGGTATCCATCACTTCCAGGCCGCGGCGGATCACTTCGTCATAGCTCAGGCTGTCGAAGCGGACCGCATCGCTGTGCTTGTTCGGGTCCTTGTCGTACACGCCATCGACCTTGGTGGCCTTCAGCAGCAGGTCGGCACCGATCTCGATCGCGCGCAGGGCGGCGCCGGAGTCGGTGGTGAAGAACGGGCTGCCGACGCCGGCGGCGAAGATCACCAGGCGGCCCTTTTCCAGGTGGCGGATGGCGCGGCGGCGGATGTAGTCCTCGCACACGTCGTTGATCTTGATCGCGCTCATCACGCGCGCCTTGGCGCCCAGCTTCTCCAGGGCGTCCTGCATGGCCAGGGCGTTGATGACCGTCGCCAGCATGCCCATCTGGTCGCCGGTGACCCGGTCCATGCCGCCGGCGGCCAGGCCAGCGCCGCGGAAGATGTTGCCGCCGCCGATCACCAGGGCCACTTCGGCACCGGCCTGCTGGGCTTCGATGACCTCACGGGCCAGGCGGTTGATGATCTTCGGGTCGATGCCGTAGTCCTCATCTCCCATCAGCGCCTCCCCGGACAGTTTCAGAAGGATGCGGCGATAGGCGAGCTTGGACATGGGGACCTCGGGTGCGTGGAAATCGCGGGCGATTCTACGCGCATGCGGCGTCGGGCCATAGTGTTTTGTGCACTGCGGCGTAAAATCCTGGCGTTCGCCCCGGTCATCCGGGGCTTCCGGTTCAGCCCAGCTCGGCGCCCGCGGTCGCTGACAGCTCGTCGTGGCCGAGGGCGCCGGGGGAGCGCGCGATCACCCGGTTGCGGCCGAGGTTCTTGGAGCGGTACAGCACGTCGTCGGCGGCGCGCAGCAGGTCCTGCACGTCGGCGAAGCGTTCGTAGCCGCCCTGGGTGGCCACGCCGGCGGAGAAGGTGACGAACAGCGGGCCGCCTTCCAGTTCGGCCATCGGCGTGGCAACGATGTTGGCCAGTACCCGGCGGATCACGTCCAGTGCTACCGTTTCGCTGGTGTTGGGCAGCAGCGCGACGAACTCCTCGCCGCCGAAGCGGGCCACGGTGTCGCTGTGGCGCAGCTGGCCCTGCAGTTTGCCGGCAAAGGCCCGCAGCACCTCGTCGCCGGTCAGGTGGCCATGGGCGTCGTTGATCTTCTTGAAGTCGTCCAGGTCGATGAAGGCCACCGACAGCGGCCAGCCCTGCCGACCGGCGCGCAGGAATTCCTGCTCCAGCACGGCTTCCAGCTGGCGCCGGTTGAGCACGCCGGTGAGGGCATCTCGATGGGCCTGGTCGGCCAGGCGCTTGGCCCGGGCTTCGAATTCGTCGGCACGGCGACGGGCCTGGTCGGCATCCTGCAGTTCGCGCAGGTTGCGCAGGGTGGCCAGCTCCTGCGCGTGGTCGATCAGCTCGCGCACCCGCGAGGGGGAATTCAGGCCGGCCTCGAACAGGCTGGCGATGTCCGGCAGGGCCTCGCTGATGCGGGTCAGGACCTGGTCGAAACGGGCGCTGTCCAGTTCAAGGCGGTCATGCACCTGCTGCAGGGCGCGCTCGCGGGCGGCATCGGCGTCATCGTCCAGCCAGATGTCGGCCACGGCACCGGACAGCTGCACGCAGGCCTGGAACGGCGATTCCGCGGCGTCCAGGTCTTCGCTGTGGCTGATGCTCTCCACCAGGTAGCGCGGCAGGCCCCACTGCTCGGCCACCCAGGCGCCGACCTCGGCGTGGCTGCAGCCCAGTTCGTCGCGCTCGCGCGCGACCAGGTCGATGTTGTCGCGTGCTTCGCGCAGCAGCGGCAGGTAGCGCTCCGATTCGGCCTGGGCCAGGCACAGTACGCCCAGGTCCTGCAGCAGGCCGGCCAGCATCAGTTCTTCCAGCCGGCGCAGGCCGCGTGCCTGGCCCAGCTGGCTGGCAGCCAGCGCGCTGAGGATGCTGCGCTTCCAGGCGCGTTGGCGCAGGTCGTGGTCGGCGCCGGTGCCGCCGGTCAGCCCCTGGGTGACGGTGAAGCCGAGGGCCAGGCTGATCGTGGCATTCAGGCCGAGCATGGTCAGTGCCTGGCCGAGGTTCTCGATCCGACGGCGGCTGGCGTACAGCGGCGAATTGGCGATGCGCAGCATGCGAGCGCTCAGCGCCATGTCGATGGCGATGATGTCGGCGGCGGTGGCGATATCCGCTTCCGGGTCCTGTGCCAGTTCGATGATGCGCAGGGCAATACCGGGTGGCGAGGGCAGGTTGCGGCAGAGCGCCAGGGCAGCTGTCAGCTCGGGAGGCATGTCGGGTCGTTCAATTCCATTGGGACAAGAATACCTAGGAATGCATCACAGTCCGCGATTTTCGTTCCTGCTAAATGACTGTTGATTCCCTGTGCCGAGTATCGGCTTGATTCGCGCGCAACGCAAAGGTGCCGCTGTGCGCACCAACGGTGCGCCCCCACGGGGCCGCCGGCATAAAAAAAGAGCCGCGGTTTCCCGCGGCTCCTTCTGGTTGCTTCACAGCCGGAAGGCTGGAATCAGACCTGCATCGCCTTGGCAACTTCGGCGGCGTAGTCTTCCACCACCTTCTCGATGCCTTCGCCGACGATCAGCAGCTTGAAGCCAGCAACATCGGCGCCAGCGGCCTTGACCACCTGCTCGACGGTGGTGTCGCCCAGCACGTAGGTCTGGCCGTACAGGGTCACGTCGCTGACGATCTTGTTGATCTTGCCGCTGATGATCTTTTCCAGGATGTCAGCCGGCTTGGCCTTGTCCTTTTCGGACATCTTGGCCAGCTCGATTTCCTTTTCCTTCTCGACGAAGTCGGCCGGAACGTCCGCAGCCTTGTTGTGCGGCGGCTTCAGCGCAGCCACGTGCATGGCCAGGCCACGGGCCAGCTCGACGTCGCCGCCGATCAGATCGACCAGCACGCCGACCTTGCCGTTGGTGTGGACATACGCACCGATGTTGCCGGTGGTGTCGACATTCACCATGCGACGGATCTGGATGTTCTCACCCAGGGTCTGCACGGCGGTGGCGCGGGCTTCTTCAACGGTGCGGCCATCGGCCAGCTTGGCAGCCTTCACGGCTTCGACGTCGGTGGCGCCCGATGCCAGGGCGGCAGCGGCAACGGCATTGACGAAGGACTTGAAGTTGTCATCGTTGGCGACGAAGTCGGTTTCCGAGTTGACTTCGACCAGCACGGCCTTGCCGCCATCCTGGGCCAGGCCCAGACGGCCTTCGGCGGCCACACGGTCAGCCTTCTTGTCGGCCTTGGCAGCGCCGGACTTGCGCATGGCTTCAGCAGCAGCGTCGATGTCGCCGTTGGCTTCGGTGAGCGCCTTCTTGCATTCCATCATGCCGGCGCCGGTGCGCTCGCGCAGTTCCTTGACCAGGGAAGCAGTGATTTCCACGGGATTACCTCACGAAAGAAAGGGGTTGGGCCGGCATGGTGGCCGGCCCGTGTGACACGGTCCTGTCACGCGCCAAAGGCTGCGCGCAGGGAGGGTGGACGCCGGGCGTCCACCCCGGGCCTGGATCAGGCCTGGGCGTCGTCGCCCTTCTTGGCAGCCTTCTTGGCCGGAGCGCGGCGGGCCGGCTTCTCTTCGCCTTCAGCAGCGGCTTCAGCGAACTCTTCCTCACGCACCGAAGCAGCATGCGGAGCAGCAGCCTTGCCTTCCAGCACGGCGTCGGCAGCGGCGCGGGCGTACAGCTGCACAGCGCGGATGGCGTCGTCGTTGCCCGGGATGGCGTAGTCCACCAGTTCCGGGTTGTAGTTGGTGTCGACCACGGCGATGACCGGGATGCCCAGCTTCTTGGCTTCCTTGATCGCGATGTCTTCGTGGCCGATGTCGATCACGAAGATGGCGTCCGGCAGGCGGTTCATGTCCTTGATGCCGCCCAGCGAGGCTTCCAGCTTGTCGCGCTCGCGACGCAGGCCCAGCACTTCGTGCTTGACCAGCTTCTCGAAGGTGCCGTCGGTTTCACCGGCTTCCAGTTCCTTCAGGCGGGCAACCGACTGCTTGACGGTACGGAAGTTGGTCAGGGTGCCGCCCAGCCAGCGCTGGTTCATGAACGGCATGCCGCAACGCTCGGCTTCTTCCTTGATGGTTTCGCGGGCGCTGCGCTTGGTGCCCAGGAACAGGACGGTGCCGCGCTTCTGGGCAACCGACGAGATGAAGTTCATCGCGTCGTTGAACAGCGGGACGGTCTTTTCCAGGTTGATGATGTGGATCTTGCCGCGGGCGCCGAAGATGTACGGAGCCATCTTGGGGTTCCAGTAGCGGGTCTGGTGGCCGAAGTGGACGCCGGCTTCCAGCATCTGACGCATGGTGACCTGGGGCATTGCAATACTCCTGATATGGAACCAGCGATTCCGCCCGCGGGGATAGGTATGCGGGACGCGTGGAAGCGCGATCGGTTCCGGGGTTGGGCTTCCCTGTTGCCTCCGTGGCCGAACTCCTTGCGGAGCACCCCGGCACGGATGGGGGCAGCAGGTGTGGATTCACCGGTGACGTCCGGTGTGGACGGGTTCCCGCGCACGCAGGCCGCAGGAATCCGGTCGATTATAGCCCGCTCGGTGCGCTGGCTGCAATTGCCGGGCCTGGAGCGACCAGATCGACCATCCGGCCATCCTGCAGCCGGGCCTGGAAATGACCGCCGGCGTAGCCATCAGCGCGGGCGGGCAGGGCCCAGCGGCGCTCATGGCCGGCCAGCAGATACCCGGCCAGGCCGGGCAGCAGCAGGGTGCGCTGACCGCCGCTGGTGATGTAGGCGAGATCGTTCAGGCGTGCGTGCAGGGTACCGGTGTTGCTCAGTCGCAGGAAGGTATGTGACTGGCCGGGTTCGATCCCTGCATGCAGCCGCGACTGGGCCATTGGTGTGGCGTGCCCGCGGAACAACGGCAGCGAATAGCGCTGCAGGCCTGGCGCAGTGGGGGCCAGGACGACCCGATAGGCCTGTTCGCCGACAGCGGATGCCGGCTGGCGTGGCAGCAGCCAGATGCGCTGTCGGACGCCGGGCGGGATGTCGAGCAGGGTGGGGCTGGCGAGCACCTGGTCGGTGGGACGCAGCATGTCCGCGTCGGTCTGCTGGTCCCACGCAAGGATCTGTACCCGGCCCTGCCAGCGGCCGGGACCGGGGTTGAAGAGCCAAAGTTCGCCCTGGCCACCTTCGGCGGGCAGCTGCAGTGTGGTCGGCAACAGGTCCAATGCCGCGGCAGGCAACGCCAGCAGCATCGCCAGCAGGGTCAGAAGTGCCCGCATCAGTAGATGACGGTCACGGCGGACGTCGTGTCTTCGTCGTCGGCGGGAGGCGCGAGCTCGCGGACCTGGGGCGGAAGTTGCGGTGTGTCGCTGCGCTGGTGGGGTGCGGGGCAGTGGATGCTGCCGGGGTCATCGCGGCAGGCTTCGACCACGGTCAGGCGGATCTGCAGGTTGCTGGGGCCGGGTTCGGCCCACGCCAATGTGCTGGCGAACAGTATCGCCCCGATCAGAAATGCGCGAGCCACCTGGCAACCACCGTGCTGAAAGATCTCGCTGCGCGGTATCGGCTGGATCGGCCGAATCTGTAGCGTCGACTGTCAGTCGACTGCTCCTGGCACAGGAATGATGCGCGCATCCACGCATGACGTGGATCTGCCGAAACCCCGGTGGGTGTCGACCGTTGGTCGGCCCGCCGGTCAATAGGTGATGGTCACCTGCACCACATCGTTGTAGATGCCGGCCGGGGGCTGGCCGGTGACCGGCGGCACCCGGCCATGGATCGTGAGCTGCTGCGCGCTGCCACTTCCGGTGCCGCCAACGGTATCGACGTTGAGGGTATTGCCCCAGCGCAGGCTGCGCGCGGCATCGCGGTACAGCTCGTAGGTGAGGTAGTAAGTGCTGCCGCCGATGGTAGTGGCCATGCGCCGCGTGCTGGTGGCGGTGGGATTGTTCTGGCCGTTGTTGAGGCTGACCTGGTAGGCCGTGTTCTTCAGGCAGGTCAGGGTCAGGGTGGCGGTCCGGTCGATGTTGGCGGGAATGCCGCCGGTGACGTTGCCGAAGTCCATGTTGGTGGTGACGTAGCTGCCGCACTGCGGCAACACGTTGGCGGTGGCGGTGAAGCTGAAGGCGTTGCTGATGCTGTTGGTGCCGCTGGCGCCGCCGTTGCAGTTGGCGGGCACCGTGGCATTGCCGAGCAGGACCTCGTTCCAGGCCCAGGTCAGCACCACGTTGGCGCCGTTGAAGGTGCTGCTGTAGGCGCCTGACGCCAGGATCTGATTGGCGGGGATCTGTGCGGACAGCTGCGTGGTCTGCGTGCCGCTGCCGCCGGTCAGGGGCACGTTGTAGGTCAAGGTCAGCTCCTGCGCCGGCGGCGAGCCGCGCGGGGTCAACCCGGTCACCTGGCTGAAGTTGGAGGTGTTGTAGAGCTGGAAGTTCATGCTGTCGCTGGTGCTGGTCTTCATCGTCCGCCAGCTGGAGCTGCTGCCGCCGCCGCTGCCGGCGCCGATGCCCACGCAGACCCGCACGCCGGTAGTGGCCAGCACGCTCAGCGCGGCAGTGGTGCAGGTCACGGTGATGTTGAGCGTGCCGGTGGTTGCACCGGGGGCATTGCTGTTGACGTTGCCAAAAGGCAGCGTCGGGTCGGCGACGGCGGCGCACACCGCGACGGCGCGGGCCGGTCCCGCCGCCAGCAGGCCGGCGACCAGCAGCAGGCCGAGCAGCAACGTCCTCATGGCGCTACCTCCGGGATGCACGCCAGCGGTGCCGGCTTCGGCCGCGCGCCGGAAGCCACCACCTTGGGCACGTCCGGTACCTTCACCCTGCATTGCCCGCGGCTGGTGGTGATGTACAGCACGCTGCCGGCGGACACGTCTTCCAGGTACAGCAGCCCGTCATAGCCCACCAGCGCCTGTCGCCCGTCCGGCAGCTGCACCTCGCTGCCGACCTCCAGCGGTTGCCCGTCCATGCCGTGCAGGGTCAGGTTCAACGACGGCCGCGAACGCAGCGCGAAGGTCACGCGGGTGCCGGCGCGTTGGCGGGGTGTCACCCAGTCTTCGATGCGATCGGCGCGCATGTCCTCGGGCAGGTCCAGGGTGTCGATGGAGACGCGATTGCGCTGCCAGGACAGCAGTGGGCTGACCAGCAGCAGGCCGCGATCATCGGTCACGCCGATCAGCCGGTTTTCCAGCCGCACCGGCACGCCGCCCACGCCGTTGGTGCTGATGACTGCGAACGCGTCGGAGACTTCGCGGGTGGCGAAGGCATGCCCGTCCATCCACACCAGGCTGCCACTGGCGCTGGCGTAGGCATAGTTCAGGCCGCCCTGGCGCGAGGCGCCGAATGAGTAGCGACCGACGTCATTGAGGATGCCGACTTCGGCCAGGCCGCCATTGCCGTCCTCGCCATGGCGCACCTGCGCGCGCCAACCGACGCCGCCGGCGCTGCCATCGCCGGGTACCGGCTGGGTCACGTCCGCTACCCAGCTCTGGCTGTCGCCGTTGCGCTGGCTGGAGAGGCTGGCCTGGCGGTTGTTGCCCAGGCTGGCGGTGACCGACAGGTAGATGCTGCGGTCATCGCTCTTGTCCAGGTTCTGGTTCACCGACAGGTAGGCCGACCACCGCTGGCTCCAGGTGCGCGACCAGAACAGGCTGGCGTAGCGGTTGTCGTCTCCGTCGGGATAGCGCAGGCGCAGGTAGCTGGCGCTGAGCGTGCCCAGCCGCAGCAGATCGGCGCCGACCGTGGCCTGTTCACTGATGCTCGGCGGCAGGTTGCCCTGCAGTGCGCCCAGGTCGCGGTAATCGCCATGGCTGCGCACGCTGCGCAGATTGAAGTTGAGTCGGCGGTTGTTCCAGCTGTAGCCCAGTGCCCATTGCCCGCCCCGCAGGTCGTGATAGTCACTGTGCGCATAGGCGGCGTTGAACACGCCCGCGCCGCCGAGCAGCCACCAGCCGCCGATGCCGGCCTGGGCCAGGCCGCCGCCGGCTTCGGCATGTGCTTCGCCGGTAAAGGTGTCGCTGATACCGCCTCGCCAGCTGGCACTGGCCACGGTGCGATCGTCGTAGGCGAAGGAACGCTGGCCGAAATCCTCACGCAGGCGGCCAACGCCGGCCGACCAGTCCGACAGGCCCTTGGCCAGCAGCTGCTGGGTGCCATAGAAACTGAAATCCAGCGTCTGCATGCGCCCGAATGCATCGGTCACCACCACCTGTGCGCTGCCGGTGCCGCTGATGCCGGGTTGCGCGGCCAGCTGGAACGGACCGACCGGCACCTGCCCGCTGTACTGGCGCAGGCCATCGACGTACAGCTCTACCGTGGACGGCACCACCGCCTGGCCGAGGAAGCTGGGCGTGGGGGTGAGTACGCGATACGGCTGCAGGCCGTAGTTGCGGCCGATCTGCAGGCCGCCCAGGCGCACCGGACGGGTCCAGTCGACGAAGCCGCTGTAGAAATCGCCGACCTCCAGCGTCATCGCCTTGTCGGGAAAATCCAGGCTCCAGCGCGTATCCAGGCGCACGCTCTCACCGCGCCAGCGACGGTCGCCGGGCTGCTGGTAGCGCCGGCTGATCGCTGTGTTCTCGACGGTGCCGTTGCCGATCCCGAACAGGCGCAGCTCCGAGCTGAGGCTGAGGTTGCCGAGCATGTCGACCCGGCTGCCATACACGTCGTAGTTCAGCAGCAGGCCGGGCGAGGCGGTGCTGGCCGGTGCCCGGGTCTGCGGCTGGCTGAGCACGGTGGTTGGCAGGGTCAGCTGGTCCAGCGGCACGTCCAGGGCCAGGGTCTGCATATGCGCGTCGTAGCGCACAACGGCCCCGCTGATCTGGTCCAGATAGACCGGCGCATCGCCGCGGGCGCTGAAGCCGAGCTGGCGCAGCACTTCCGGACTGGCCTGCAGCCGGCCACGGGTTTCAGTGAACGGCAGCAGGCCGCGGGGCGTGCTGTTGAGCGAGACGTCCAGGTACAGGGTCTGGCTGGCGGTCAGGGGCGTGGGGGCGGGCAGGATCGCGTCGGCCGACACCCCGGAGACGTCCGCAGCCCCGGCGGCAGCCACGCCGGACACATCGGCGGCTTCGGTCGCCGCAGGAGCCAGGGCAGCAAACAGCGCGCCCATCAACGCCTCAGCGAGCCGGTGGTGGCGACAGCGGCGTCTGTTCCGACTCGCCATTGAGCTTGGCCGTGATCTGGTCGTTGTCGCGGTCGATGGCCGTGCGCTCGATCGGCCAGCGCATCACCTGCCCGGGCAGTACATAGCCCAGCAGACCGGGGTGCACGATGCGCGGGCGCTGGACGCTGCCCAGCGCCAGGTCGGCGATCTGTGCATAGCTGTTGCCGGTGTTGGCCACCTCCACGCCGTTGCGTCCGTCCTGCAGCCGCACCAGGCTGGCCTGCAGGCGCGGCGCCAGCTTGCCGCCCGAGGGTTGCACGAACACCGGAATCGAATAGCGCAGCACGAACTGCATGCCGTTGGCGCGGGTCGCCAGATCAGGCACCTCGTCGACGATCAGCCGGTAGTGCTGCTGTGCCGCAGGCGGTTCGTGGTTCGGGCGCATGACCCGTACCAGCTGCTGCTGGCCCGCGCCCAGTTCCTGCATCGGAGGGGTGGCCAGCAGTTCCTCGGTGGGCAGCAGTTGTTCCTGGCCATCCTGCTGTACCCAGCGGAAGACCCGCACCTGCAGCCTGACCGGCGAGGTGCCACTGTTGGTCAGCCACAGTTCGCCGGCGCGCTGGCGGGCCTCAAGCTGCAGGCTGGTGGGGGCGACCTGGAGGCTGGTGGCACCGGCAGGGGCTGCGGCCAGCAGGGAGAGGGCGAGCAGCGCCACGCCGGTGGCGCGCCACGGGCGGGGTCCGGCCATGCGGGCGTGCTCCATCAATAGGTGATCGTGGCGGTGACCGTATCCAGGTAGTTGCCGGTGGCCGGGTTGTTGGTGCTCAGGTTCAGGATCTGGCCGTAGACGATGTAGGGCACGGCCAGGCCAGTGCCGATGCCGGCCTGGGTGTTGGTGCCCGAGGTCGCACCCCAGACCAGGGTATGAGCGGCGTCCTGGTAGAGCTGGTAGCCAACGAAGTTGTTGGCGGTCACCGCGGCGTTGGTGTTCTTCATCCGGCGGGTGGTGACGTCGTTGGCGGTGCTGGCATTGGCGCCCGCGTTCAGCGAAATCGTGTAAGGGGTCAGGGCCGAGCACTGGGCGGTCACCGTGCCCTGGCCCAGGGTGGGGGTCGCCGTGGTCGAGGCCGCCGTGCCGAAGTCAACGTTGGTGGCCGCCGCCGCCGTGATGGTGCAGGCCTTGGTGACCACCAGGGTCACGTTGAAGGTCGTGGTGTCGGCGGCCAGTGCGGGGCCGGCCAGCAACAGTCCGGTCAGGACCCAGGCGAGCGGTGAGCGGAATGTGGATCGCATGGACAACCTCCCTGACCCGAAGGTCTGTTGAACAAGGCGAAGGCGGCAGGTTCGGGGCCGCTTTGACAACGGTCGTAGCCAGCTTCTGCGGGTAAGTGTCTGTAATCCGTGATAAACAGGCGTGCGAAAGGGTGGAGATCGTCACGCTTTCACTTTCCTTGCCGGAACCGTGCATGCCCCGGATCGCCAGTTGGGTGGCGTTCGTTCAGATTGCAGCGGGATCGGCGATAATGGGCGCCATGAGCGTGAATCTGAAAACCCCGCAGGAAATCGAGATGATGCGCATCGCCGGCCGCCTGGCCAGCGAAGTGCTCGACATCGTCACCCCCCACGTCAAGCCCGGTGTCACCACCGAGGAGCTGGACCGCATCTGCCACGACCACATCGTGAACGTGCAGGGCGCGATTCCGGCCAACGTCGGCTACCGCGGCTTCCCGAAGACCGTGTGCACCTCGGTCAACAACGTCATCTGCCACGGTATTCCCAGCGAAGGGAAGGTGCTGAAGGATGGCGACATCATCAATATCGACGTCACCGTCATCAAGGACGGCTGGCACGGCGACACCAGCCGCATGTACTTCGTCGGCACGCCGTCGGTGATGGCCCGCCGCCTGGTGGAAACCACCTACGAAGCGATGTGGCGCGGCATCCGTGCGGTGCGTCCGGGCGCAACCCTGGGCGACATCGGCCATGCCATCCAGAGCTATGCCGAAGGCGAGCGTTTCAGCGTGGTGCGCGAGTACTGCGGCCACGGCATCGGCAAGGTCTACCACGACGAGCCGCAGGTGGTGCATTACGGCCGCCCGGGCCAGGGCCTGGTGCTGCAGCCGGGCATGACCTTCACCATCGAACCGATGATCAACGAGGGCACCCGTTACAACAAGGTGCTGCCGGATGGCTGGACCGTGGTGACCAAGGACCGCAAGCTGTCGGCGCAGTGGGAGCACATGATCGCGGTCACCGAGACCGGCGTCGACGTGCTGACGCTGTCGCCGGGCGAGTCGCAGGTCTCCTGAGGATGCTGCCGGCGAGTTCGCTGCTGGACACGCCGGCCGCGTCGCTCAACGACCCGGACTGGGCTGCTGCCGCGCGCCAGGCGCTGCAGCAGGCCGACGCGCGCCTGTACCGCCGCTTCGACCAGGGCGACAACATCGAGCGCCTGCTGGCGCTGCGCGCGCGTGCCGCCGACCATCTGATCCGCCTGGCGTGGCAGCGCTGCCTGCCAGTCGAGAGTGGCCTGTCGCTGTTCGCGGTGGGCGGCTATGGGCGCGGTGAGCTGTTCCCGCGCTCGGACATCGACCTGCTGGTGTTCGGCGGCCCGCCGGCACAGCTGGCGCACGAAGCGGCACTGGCGCGCCTGTTTGCGCTGCTGTGGGATTGCGGGCTGGCGGTCAGCCATGCGGTGCGTTCTGCATCCCAGTGCCACGAGGCGGCGACGGACCAGACCGTGCTGACCGCGCTGATCGAGGCGCGCCCGATCCTGGCTGATGATGCGGCGCGCCGCGCGCTGCGCGAGGCCATCGACGACCGCGAACTGTGGCCGGCACGCGCGTTCTTCCTGGCCAAGCTGGAAGAGCTGCGCAACCGGCACCAGCGTTTCGGCGATACCGCCGACAACCTGGAGCCGGACCTGAAGGATGGCCCCGGTGGCCTGCGCGATCTCAATACGCTGGGCTGGATGGCTCTGCGTGCCTTTGGCGTGCGCGACCTGGAAGCCCTGGTCGGGCTCGGCCATCTGGGTGCCGACGAAGCCGCGGCGCTCAAGCGCGAACGTGCGGTGCTGGCGCGGTTGCGCTTCGGCCTGCACCTGGTAGCACGTCGCCCGGAAGAGCGCCTGCGTTTCGATTACCAGAAGACCCTGGCCGCGCGCCTGGGCTTCGAAGACGACGCCGAGAACCTCGGTGTCGAGAAGATGATGCAGGGCTTCTACCGCGCCGCGCTGGTGGTGCGGCGGATCAGCGACCGCCTGCTGCAGCGCTTCGAGGAACAGTTCGATGGCGAGGCGCAGCCGGAACCGCTGACCGTGGGCTTCTCCCTGCGCCGCGGCTACCTGGCCGCCAACGAGGCCGACTGGCCGCGTGGCGATATCGGCCAGGTGTTTGCGCTGTTCTCCAGCTGGGCCAACAATCCGCAGGTACGCGGCCTGCATTCGCTGACCGCGCGCGCGCTGGCCGAAGCGCTGCCGCTGCTGCCGGCCTACGACCAGGCCGATACCGACGCGCGCGAGCAGTTCATGACCCTGCTGCGTGGCCAACGCCCGGTCGATACGCTTTCGCGCATGGCGCGGCTGGGCGTGCTCGGCCAGTGGATTCCCGCGTTCGCCCAGGTCAGCGGGCGCATGCAGTTCGACCTGTTCCATGTCTATACCGTCGACCAGCACACGCTGATGGTCCTGCGCAACATCGGCCTGTTCGCCAGCAGCCGTGCCGACGAACGCTTCTCGATCGCCCATGAAGTCTGGCCGCGCCTGCGCAAGCCGGAACTGCTGCTGCTGGCCGGCCTGTTCCATGACATCGCCAAGGGCCGCGGCGGCGACCATTCCGAACTGGGCGCGGTCGATGCGCGCGCGTTCTGCCAGGCGCATGCGCTGAGCACGTCCGATACCGAACTGGTGGCGTGGCTGGTCGAACAGCACCTGCGCATGTCGGTGACCGCGCAGAAGCAGGACATCGCCGACCCGGTGGTGATCCATCGCTTCGCCACCCTGGTGGGCAGCCGCGACCGCCTCGACTATCTGTACCTGCTGACCTGCGCTGATATCGCCGGCACCAGCCCGAAACTGTGGAACGCGTGGAAGGACCGCCTGCTGGCCGATCTGTATTTCGCCACCCGGCGCGCGCTGCGCGAAGGGCTCGAGCACCCGGTACCGGCGGCCGAGCGCGTGGCCGAGGCGCGTGACAGCGTGCGCGCACTGGTGCGCGAGCAGGGTTACGACGACGCCACCATCGACCGCCAGTTCGCCGTGATGCCGGATGAGGGCTTCATTCGCCTGCGCCCTGAGCAGCTGGCCTGGCAGGCCGCGGCGCTGGTACCGGTGAAACAGGGCCAGACGCTGGTGAAGGTGCGCCGCATCAGTGTCGACGACCCGGCACTGGAAGTGTTCGTGCATTCGCCGGACCGCGACGGCCTGTTCGCCGCCATCGTGATGACCCTGGACCGCAAGGGCTACGGGATCCATCGCGCGCGCGTGCTGGATGGTCCGGCCGACACCATTTTCGATACCTTCGAAGTGAACCCGGCCGACAGCTTCGCCGATGGCAGCAGCGCCAACCTTGAGGCCGCGCTGCGCGAGGCACTCAGTGGTGACCTGTCGCGCCTGCGCCCGTCGCGTCGGGTGGTGCCACGCCAGCTGCGCCATTTCCGCTTCGCGCCGCGCATCGAGTTCCGCGATGAACCGGGCGCAACCCGTTTTGCCCTGGTCGCACCCGACCGCCCCGGCCTGCTGGCCGACGTGGCGTTCGTGCTGCGCAACCAGGGCCTGCGCGTGCATGATGCACGCATTGCCACGTTCGGCGAACGCGCCGAAGACACCTTCGTGATCAGTGACGAACACGACCTCCCCCTGACTGAACCTGCCCGGCAGCAGCTGCATGACGCGATGCTGGCCTGCCTGGACCCTGATCGAAACGCCGGAGACCCCGCCTGATGGCCACCAAGCCTGTTAAGAAGACTGCTGCCACCGCCAAGAGCGCAGCGGCCAAGAAAACTGCCGCCGTGCCGGCCGCGAAGAAGGCTGCCGCGCCGAAGAAAGCCGCGGTGGTGAAGGCGCCGGCGAAGAAGGTGGCAGCACCGAAGAAGGCCCCGGCCAAGAGCGCAGAAGCCGCACGCGCCGAAACCATCGCCCGCAAGTCGCTGCGCAAGCCGGCCGCGCCGGGCGTGGAAGAACTGAAGTTCGGCATCGAAAGTGCCTTCGAACGCCGCGCCACGCTGACCCTTCACGAACTGGAAGGCTCGACCAGGCCGCTGGTCAACCGTGTGATCGATGGCCTGGAAAGCGGCGAATTCCGCGTTGCCGAACCGGACGGCCACGGTGGCTGGAAGGTCAACGAGTGGCTGAAGAAGGCCGTGCTGTTGTACTTCCGCGTCAACGACATGGCCGTGGTCGACGCACGTCCGGCGCCGTTCTGGGACAAGGTCGAATCGCGTTTTGCCGGTTATGACGAAGCGAAGTTCCGCCGTGGTGGCGTGCGCGTGGTGCCGGGCGCGATTGCCCGCCGCGGTACGTACTTCGGCAAGGACGTGGTGCTGATGCCGAGCTTCACCAACATCGGTGCCTATGTTGGTGAAGGCACCATGGTCGATACCTGGGCCACCGTGGGTTCGTGCGCGCAGATCGGCCAGCACTGCCACCTGTCCGGCGGTGCCGGCATTGGCGGCGTGCTGGAACCCCTGCAGGCCAGCCCGACCATCATTGAAGACCACTGCTTCATCGGTGCGCGTTCGGAAGTGGTGGAAGGCGTGGTGGTCGGTCACCACAGCGTGATCGGCATGGGCGTGTTCCTCAGCCAGAGCACCCGCATCTACAACCGTGCCACCGGCGAGATCACCTACGGCTACATCCCGCCGTACAGCGTGGTGGTGTCCGGCTCGCTGCCGAGCAAGGACGGTACGCATTCGCTGTACTGCGCGGTGATCGTCAAGCAGGTTGATGCCAGGACCCGCAGCAAGACCAGCGTCAACGACCTGCTGCGCGGCCTGGCCGACTGAAGGTGGCTGCGCCGGAGGATCTGGCGCAGTCCGCGATCTACCGGCTACCGGCATCCGTCCGACACCCTGTTGGGGCGGATGCTGCCGCGCCTGCTGCACGCCATGCGCTGGACCCGACTGCGCCGCGCACTGTCGCGGCGCTGGCCGATGCCGGCGCCGCCTTCGGTGGCCATCAGGCCCCCCTGCGTTTCCTCACCTGCCAGGACGAGGCCATCGCCCGCACCTGCGACTGTCGCTGGGCCAGCACCCGCATCGCGCTGCCGGTAGACCTCGACAACCTGCAGCCGCTGCGCCTGGAACGCGAGCTGCGGTGCCCGCGCCTGCAGGCGATGGGCGTGGCGCTTGCATCGGGCCTGGCCTTCCGCTTGCCGAGAGTGCCGTTCCGGGTCGTGTCCGAGCGCCTGTTGTGAGATTCTGGCCCTCTGTTTTCCAGCATCACAGATGGCCATGAGCACCACTGTCTACGGTTTGAAGAACTGCGATACCTGCAAGAAGGCGACCAAGTGGCTGGACCGCTTCGGCGTGCCGTACACCTTCGTCGACTACCGCGACAACAAGCCCAGTCCGGAAATGCTGCTGGAATGGGCCGCGCAGCTGGGGGGGCTGGCGGCGATGGTCAACAAGTCCTCCACCACCTGGCGGCAGTTGCCGGACAACCGCAAGGCCGCGGACTCCGAGGCCGAATGGAAGCTGCTGCTGCGCGAGTATCCGCAGCTGATCAAGCGCCCGCTGGTGGTCACCGCCGATGGCAAGGCCAGCCAGGGTTTCAGTGACAATGGCTTCAAGGCACGCTTCGGCGTGGGCGACGCATGAGCGCGGTCCTCGACCTGACCTGCGAGCTGATTGCGCGACCTTCGGTAACGCCGGACGATGCTGGTTGCCAGGCGCTGTTGGCGGCGCGGCTGAAGCAGGCCGGATTCCAGTGCGACCATCTGCGCCTGGGCGACGTTGACAATCTGTGGGCGACCCATGGCCAGGGCGCGCCGGTGCTGGTTCTGCTGGGCCACACTGACGTGGTGCCCACCGGCCCGCGCGAGACCTGGACCAGCGACCCGTTCACCCCACAGATCCGCGATGGCGTGCTGTATGGGCGCGGTGCCGCCGACATGAAAGGCAGCGTGGCGGCGTTCGTGGTGGCCGCCGAGCAGTTCGTCGCCGACCATCCCGACCATCCCGGCACGCTGGCGGTACTGCTGACCAGCGACGAGGAGGGCGATGCCATCGACGGCGTGCGCCATGTCGCACGCCTGTTCGCCGCACGCGGCCAGCGCATCGACTGGTGCATTACCGGTGAACCGTCGTCGACCGCGACGCTGGGTGACCTGCTGCGCGTGGGGCGTCGCGGCAGCCTGTCGGCCAAACTGCGCATCCAAGGCGTGCAGGGTCACGTGGCGTATCCGGAAAAGGCACGCAATCCGATTCACCAGGCGGCTCCGGCCCTGGCCGAACTATGCGCGCGGCGCTGGGACGACGGCTACGAGAGTTTCCCGCCGACCAGCCTGCAGATCTCCAACATCCACGCCGGCACCGGTGCCAACAACGTGATTCCCGGTGAGCTCGACGTGGATTTCAACATCCGCTACAACCCGCACTGGGATGCGCCGAAGCTGGAGGCGGAGATCACCGCACTGCTGGACCGGCATGGCCTGCAGTACACGCTGAAGTGGCATCGCAGCGGCGAGCCGTTCTACACCCCGGAAGGCACGCTGCGCGCCGCCGCGCGTGCGGTGCTGGCCGAGCACATCGGCCGCGCGCCAGAAGAAAGCACCGGCGGCGGCACCTCCGATGCACGCTTCATCGCGCCATTGGGCGCGCAGTGCATCGAAGTAGGCCCGGTCAATGCCAGCATCCACCAGGTGGACGAGAACGTGCGCGTGGACGATCTGGAAGCGTTGCCGGGGCTGTACCAGCGGCTGGTGGAACGGCTGCTGGTGTGACGATGGTGGTGTGAGGATGGTGGATGCCGACCGTGGGTCGGCACACCTTCCGCGCAGGACTGCAGCCGGGCCCTGGTCCGAAAAGATGAATAACGGCGGCATGATCGCCTTTTCCCAGTAGCTTGGCGCGGCCATGTAGAAACGCTGCGCCTGGGGGCCGGGCGAAC
Source organism: Stenotrophomonas sp. Sm2128 (assembly GCF_030985535.1). Classification (NCBI taxonomy): domain Bacteria; kingdom Pseudomonadati; phylum Pseudomonadota; class Gammaproteobacteria; order Lysobacterales; family Lysobacteraceae; genus Stenotrophomonas; species Stenotrophomonas sp. Sm2128. The sequence continues at coordinate 48,433 of NZ_JAPTFQ010000010.1, read as the reverse complement.
AAGCCGGCCGCCGCTGGCAGGGCCGAAGGCGGGTGAGGGTCTGGTAGGCCGCCAGGCCCAGGCAGGGCAGGGCAACCAGTGCCCCGGTGCCTCGGTTGCCGACGCAACTGTTGCGCCGCGCTGGAAACCGGGGTAGGGTCGATGCCATGTCGATCCGTCTGGCCACCGCCGTCAACAACAACAACCGCAATAATCTGCGCGCGAATAATCGTGCGCGGCCGATGCGGGACTGCGCCCTGGGTAGATAGACAGCAACACACGCCCGGACACCAGAAAACCCGCATCAGCCGATGCGGGTTTTTTTGTGCCCGGGCGCAGCCTGCCCGGGCCTGGATGGCCGGTCGAACACCTTCCCACCCGTGAAATTCCCCAACAGGAGCTCCCCCATGTGTTCGATCTTCGGAATCTTCGGCCTGCAGGCCGGTGACGATCTTCCCACCCTGCGCCGCCACGCGCTGGAACTGTCGCAACGCCAGCGCCACCGTGGCCCGGACTGGAGCGGCGTGTACCTCGACGAAGGTGCGCTGCTGGTCCATGAACGGCTGGCCATCGTCGATCCGGCCGGTGGTTCGCAGCCGCTGCTGTCGGCCGATGGCCAGCTGGCGCTGGCGGTGAACGGCGAGATCTACAACCACCAGGCGTTGAAGGCGGCGCTGACCACCCCCTACGACTTCCAGACCGGCTCGGACTGCGAGGTGATCAACGCGCTGTACCGCCAGGGCGGCGCGCCGGCGCAGTGGCTGGAACAGCTCAACGGCATCTTCGCCTTCGCGCTGTGGGACCGTGACAGTGGACGCGTGCTGGTGGCGCGCGACCCGGTCGGTGTGGTGCCGCTGTACTGGGGCCACGACGCCCAGGGGCGCTTGCGCGTGGCCTCGGAAATGAAGGCGCTGGTCGATACCTGTGCCGATGTCGCGCAGTTCCCGCCGGGCCACTATTTCGACAGTGCCAGCGGTGAACTGGTGCGCTACTACCAGCAACCGTGGCGTGACTATGCCGACGTGCAGGGTCGCCAGGCCGATCTGGCCGAACTGCGCCAGGCCTTCGAGCATGCAGTGGAACGCCAGTTGATGAGCGACGTGCCGTACGGCGTGCTGCTGTCCGGTGGCCTGGACTCGTCGCTGGTGGCGGCGGTAGCCGCGCGCTACGCACGTCGCCGCATCGAGGATGGCGGGCAGACCGAAGCCTGGTGGCCGCGCCTGCACTCGTTCGCGATCGGCTTGAAGGGCTCGCCCGATCTGGCCGCCGCTGCCATTGCTGCCGAAGCGCTGGGTACCGTGCATCACGGCTTCGAGTACACCTTCGAGGAAGGCCTCGATGCGCTGCCGGAAGTGATCCGCCACATCGAAACCTACGACGTCACCACCATCCGCGCCTCGACGCCGATGTTCCTGCTGGCGCGGCGGATCAAGGCGATGGGGGTGAAGATGGTGCTCTCCGGCGAGGGCAGCGATGAGATCTTTGGTGGCTACCTGTATTTCCACAAGGCACCGGATGCGCGTGAATTCCACGAGGAGCTGGTGCGCAAGCTCGACGCGCTGCACAACTACGACTGCCTGCGTGCCAACAAGTCGATGATGGCCTGGGGCGTGGAGCCGCGTGTGCCGTTCCTCGATCGTGAGTTCCTTGATGTGGCGATGCGCTTCGATGCCGCGCACAAGATGGTCGGTGCCGGCTTTGGCGGCCGCCGCATCGAGAAGGCGGTGCTGCGCGAGGCGTTCGATGGCTACCTGCCGGACAGCATCCTGTGGCGGCAGAAGGAACAGTTCAGCGATGGTGTCGGCTACGGCTGGATCGACGGGCTGAAGGCGCATGCCGAGGCGCAGGTGAGCGACCGTGTACTGGCGGCGGCCGACAAGCGCTTCCCGCACAACCCGCCGCAGACCAAGGAGGCGTACTACTACCGCCACCTGTTCGAGCAGTTCTTCCCGAGCCGCGCGGCCGCCGAGACCGTGCCGGGCGGCAAGTCGATCGCCTGTTCGTCGCCGGCGGCGATCGCCTGGGACGCCAGCTTCGCCGCCGCTGCCGACCCTTCGGGACGCGCGATCGCCGGCGTGCACGAGCAGGCACTGGCCTAAGCCCCAAAATGGGGACGGAGGGGATTAAGTCGTAAGTGGCACAAACGACTTAATCCCCTCCGTCCCCTTTTTGTATGATCGCCCCCTGCGCATTGGGGAATGTTCATGGACGTACAGGCAGGCGGCAACGCGCCGCCCACGAAATGGGGATGGCGTTATCTGGCGTGGGCCGGGGTGCCGTTGCTGGCCGGCGTGCTGCTGGCGCGGTATGCCGGGCCGACGGCGCCCGAGATGGTCGCCCGTGCCACGGTTGCTGCCGAAGGCAGCTGGGCGCAGCATCTGGCGTCACCGCTGGGCCTGTTCCTGCTGCAGCTGCTGGTGCTGTTGCTGGTGGCCAAGGGGGCGGGTGCATTGCTGAAGCGGCTGGGCCAGCCGGCGGTGATTGGCGAGATGGCGGCCGGCCTGATGATGGGCCCGCTGGTGCTCGGCAGCCTGCTGCCGCAGTTGCATGGTGCGTTGTTCCCGGCCAGCTCGTTGGGGCCGCTGGGCATGCTCAGCCAGCTGGGCGTGCTGATGTTCCTGCTGGTGGCCGGTGCCGAGCTGGACCTGGCGGCACTGCGCGGCCGCCGGCGTTTCGCCTTCACGGTCAGCCATGCCGGCATCGCGGTGCCGTTCGTGCTCGGCGTCGCCCTCGCGATCTGGCTGTATCCGCAGCACGGCCCGCAGGGCGTGGGCTTCACTGCATTCGCGCTTTTCGTTGGCATCTCGATGAGCATCACCGCCTTCCCCGTGCTGCTGCGCATCCTTGCCGACCGCGGCATCACGCAGACGCCGCTGGGGCAGACCGCCATCGCCTGCGCGGCATTGGGCGATGCCACCGCATGGTGCCTGCTGGCACTGATCGTGGCGGCTGCACAGGCCAGTGGATGGCTGCCGGCCAGCCTCAACCTGCTGTGCGTGGTCGCCTTCGTGGCGCTGATGCTGGGGCTGGTGAAGCCGTGGTTCGCCCGCCAGCAGATCGCGCCGGGCCGTGAGGGGCGCTGGCTGCTCGGCATCCTGCTGCTGTCGCTGGGCAGTGCCCTGATCACCGAAATGCTGGGCATCCACGCGCTGTTCGGTGCCTTCGCTGCGGGCGTTGCGGTATCGTCCAACGCGCAGCTGCGCGACCTGTTGATGGCCCGCGTCGAACCGTTTGCGGTGACCCTGCTGCTGCCGTTGTTCTTCGCCATGACCGGCCTGCGCATGCGCGCCGATGCGCTGCAGGCCAGCGACATCGTGTTGTGCGGGGTGGTGATCGTGGTGGCTACGGCTGGCAAGCTGCTGGGCACCTTCAGTGCTGCACGCAGTGCCGGCATGCCCACGCGCGAGGCGTGGCGGTTGGGCGCGTTGATGAACACCCGTGGCCTGATGGAGCTGATCGTGCTCAACCTGGGTTACGAGCTGGGCCTGCTCGGCGACCGCCTGTTTGCGGTGCTGGTGGTCATGGCGCTGGTGACCACGGCGATGACCGGGCCGCTGCTGAACCTGATCGAGCGTCGCAGGGCTTGAGCGTTGAACGGTAGTGCCGGCCGCTGGCCGGCAACCTCATGATGCTGGACACACCTGCATCGATGCCGGCCCGTGGCCGGCACTACCGCGCCGGCACCAGTGTCATCACGTGCTGTGCCTTGCCGGGCAGGAAGGGCGTCGGCCGTCCATGCACCCAGTCCTCGTGGCCGGCGCCCCAATAAGGTGACAGTGGATGGCCGCTCTGGCCGCCGGGCATGTGCACGATGCCGTCGGCCTCGTGGCCGGGCGAGACCACCATGCGCTCGGAAGCACCGAAGTTCGGCGTCTGCACGCGTGGCATGTCACGGTCGCCGGGCAGCTGGTCGGCGGGCATGCACAGCCAGCGCTTGGCGATGCCCGGCAGCGCCCGTGCGATGGGGTGGCAGATCGCCGCAGTGTTGCGTTCGCCCCAGCTGCGCTTGGACAGCGGTCCCTGCTTGGCCAGCTCGCTCTCGGTACGGCGTGCCGCGTCGATCAGCAGCGCATCCCAGCTGTCGAAGGCCGGTGGCAGCAGATGGGCCGGACGCTGTTGCAGCATCGGCCAGGCCACGCCTTCCAGCTGCGCCAGTCGCGGGTCGAGGTAGTCATCACCCAGCTGCGCATTGGCCGGTGCCAGCAGTGCATCGGACAACGTCTCCATCACCTGGGTGCGGAATTCACGTACTACCCGGTAGCTGACCGAACTGGCCGCGGCACGACCGCCCCATTGATGGCTGACTTCCCTCAAACGCTTCAGTGCAGGGTCGTCACTGCGCTCGATGACGTCGTGCAGCAGGGCCCACCAGCGCTGCAGGAACACCGCGCGATCGTCGAGCTGGATCGCCAGCAGGTCGTGCTCGTCGAAACGGTCCTGGATGGCGAGCAGATCGCGGATCTGCCGCGCGCGGGCGCCAAGGTCATAACCACCGTTGCCGACATTGGCCAGTGCCTCGCCTTCGAGGACGCGGCCGTTGGCGGTCCACAGGCGATGGTTCGGTGGGTCGATCAATGCCGGCGATGCGTCGCTGCGGATCGGCCAGGGGGCGCAGTCCTGGTTGTTGGCGGCGGTGAAGCCGGCCGGTGCACAGCCCGGACCGCGGTCGGGGCGGGCGCCGATCAGGCGCCAGGCGATGCGTCCGCTGCGGTCGCCGACCACCAGGTTCTGTGCGGGGATGCCGGCGTGGTCGGCGAATTGCAGGGCACTGTCCAGGTCACCGGCGCGGGCCAGGTCACCGAAGTCCAGGCGCACCGCGCCGGGCAGGTGGGCGACCCAGCGCAGCGCGTCGCCGCTGCCATCGGCATGCGTGTGCAGGATCGGCCCCCAGTCGGTTTCGCGCACCGGGAACAGCACGTCGGCCTGGCCGGCCACCGCAATCCGCTCTTCATGCACGGTCACTGCGGCGTTGGCTGGTTCAGTGCGGTAATCGGCGGTATCGATGTAACTGTTGGTGAAGCCCCAGGCGACGTGGCCGTTGCTGCCGACGATCACCGCCGGCAGGCCAGGCAGCGAGAAACCGGTGACGTCGACCTGTCCGCCCGCGGCCTGCGGGTCGGGGTAGCGCAGGCGCACGCGGAACCACAGACCCGGCGCGCGCAGGCCGAGATGCATGTCGTCGGCGACGATCGCGCGACCGTCGGCGGTGAGCGCGCCGGCCACGGCGAAGTTGTTGCTGCCGATGACATCGGCCTCTTCCTGCTCGGTGCCCGGTTTCGCCTGCAATGTGCGCAGATCCAGCTGGCTGGCATCGGGCAGGGCAGCGTTGCCGGTCGGTTCGCCGAACAGTGGCGCATCCCATTCGGTGCCGTCGTGGGCGATCAGCGCGTACAGCGCCGGCGGCACCACCGCGCGGATGCGGCTGAGCGCAAGCTCGGTCTGGTTGTTCGGGTCCTGCAGGTCGGCGTACATGGCCAGACCGGTCAGCACGCTGTCGCTGGCCTGCCAGGGCTGCGGCGACTGCCGCAGCAGCAGGTAGGCCCATGGCCGCACGGAGAGGCCGGCCAGGCCCTCATTGACCCCACCGACATAGGCGCTCACGGCGTCGACGTTGTCGCCCAGCGCAGCCTGCATGTTCGCCTCGGTGCGCGCGCGCAGCCGATGCACGCGCATGCGCTTGTCGGCATCGATCGCTTTCGGGCCAAACAGTGCGGACAGTTCGCCGGCCGCGCTGCGGCGCATCAGGTCCATCTCGAAGTAACGTTCCTGCGCATGCACGCGGCCGAGTGCGCGCATCGCGTCGGCCTGGCTGGTGGCGGTGATGGTGACCACGCCCAGCGCATCGCGCTCGATGGTGACCGGCCTGGCCAGGCCGGGCAGCGCATGCTCGCCGTCCAGGTCGGCCAGGCTGCCACGCAGCAGCAGCCACAGGACCAGTGCGGTAACCAGCACGATGGCGACCAACACGCCCAGCACCCAACGCCATGTACGTCGCATCGCACGTCCTTTCCGAACTCGTGGGCCGATTGTAGCCGCAGGCGCAACTGCGACTGATTCCGATTAGATCACCGTATTTTGAAATGCGGCACCCTATGCCGCATCGATTCACAGGAGCCCCCCATGAAAGGCAACCCGGACGTCATCGCCTGCCTGAAGGAACTGCTGCGCGGCGAGCTTGCTGCCCGCGACCAGTACTTCATCCATTCCCGCCGCTACGAGGACCAGGGCCTGTTCGCGCTGTACGAACGCCTGAACCACGAGATGGAAGAGGAAACCCAGCACGCCGATGCGCTGCTGCGCCGGATCCTGTTCCTGGGCGGCGACCCGGACATGCGCCCGCATGCCACCGAGCCGGGCAAGACCGTGGAAGAGATGCTGCAGAAGGATCTCGACACTGAATACGCGGTTCGGAACAATCTCGCCGCCGGCATGAAGCTGTGCGAGGAAAAGGGCGACTACGTGAGCCGCGACATCCTGTTGGCCCAGCTGAAGGACACCGAGGAAGACCACGCCTGGTGGCTGGAGCAGCAGCTGGGCCTGATCAAGCGCATCGGCCTGGAGCTGTACCAGCTGAGCAAGATCGACGGCAACGGCGCCCCGGCGCACTGAGCCGGAGGTGGCGCCGGGCAATTCCCGGCGACCACCCGGTAGAGCCGACCGCTGGTCGGCTGCTTTTCGGTAGAGCAGCCGACTGACAGTCGGCTCTACCAGGAGCAAAAGGCAGCCGACCAGCGGTCGGCCCTACCAGGCGCACAAAGCAATGTCGCCCGCCAGCACCGGAGCATCGCCAGCCAGCCTTCGCCAGCCAGCTGCTCCACCGCCCGCCAGCCGACAACGAAAAAGCCGGGGAATTCCCCGGCTTTTTCGTGTCCGGGGCAGGGCCCCAGCGGTCATTCCACCGACAACCCTTCTACCTTCTGCCAGCCGCGCGGCAGCAGGTGGCCGCGGGTGGCGCGGGCGCCGAGGTAGGCGTCGAGTTCGTTGAACTTCAGCCCCATCGTGCGCTGACCGCTGCGCACCTGCAGGGTCTGCCCCGGGCTGATCGCCACGATGGCGACCACGCGTTCAGTGGCGAGCTTGGCCTTCGGGATCTCGATGATCTTGTTGCCCTTGCCCTTGTCCAGTTCCGGCAGGTCGTTGGCGGCGATCGCCAGCAGGTTGCCGGAACTGGTCACCGCCACGATGCGGTCGGTGGCCACGTTGGCGACCATCGACGGGGTGAGCACCGACGAGCCGGACGACAGGTTCAGCATCGCCTTGCCGGCCTTGTTGCGACCGATCAGGTTCTCGAAGCGGGTGACGAAGCCGTAGCCATGGCTGGAGGCCAGCACGAAGCGGGCATCCGGCTCGGCACTGGCCAGGGTCACGAAGCTGGTGCCCGCTGCCGGCGAGAAGCGGCCGGTCAGCGGCTCACCGTTGCCACGCGCGGAGGGCAGGGTGTGCACCGGCGTCGAGTAGGCGCGGCCCTCGCTGTCGAGGAACGCGACCTGCTGGGTGCTGCGCGCACGCACCGCGCCCTGCAGGGCATCACCGTCGCGGTAGGAGAGGGCGGACGCATCGACGTCATGGCCCTTGGCGGCACGGATCCAGCCCTTTTCCGACAGCACCACGGTCATCGGCTCGCTCGGCACCAGCTCGGTCTCGTCGATGGCCTGCGCGGCCTGGCGCTGCACCAGCGGCGAACGGCGCGCGTCGCCGAACTTCTTGGCGTCGGCCGTCAGTTCGTCGCGGATCAGCTTCTTCAGCTTGGCCTTGCTGTCGAGGATGCCGAGGATCTTCTCGCGTTCCTTGGCCAGCTCGTCCTGCTCGCCGCGGATCTTCATCTCTTCCAGGCGGGCCAGCTGCTTCAGCTTGGTTTCCAGGATGTACTCGGCCTGTTCCTCGGACAGGCCGAAGCGCGCGATCAGCGCCGCCTTCGGTTCGTCCTCGGTACGGATGATGTGGATCACCTCGTCCAGGTTGAGGAAGGCGACCAGCAGGCCTTCCAGCAGGTGCAGGCGGCGCTCGACCTTCTGCAGGCGGTGCTGCAGGCGGCGGGTGACGGTGTTGCTGCGGAAGGTCAGCCATTCGCTGAGCAGCATCTTCAGGTTCTTCACCTGCGGACGGCCGTCCAGCCCGATCACGTTGAGGTTGACGCGGTAGCTGCGCTCCAGGTCCGTGGTCGCGAACAGGTGGCCCATCAGCTGGTCGGCGTCGACGCGGTTGGAACGTGGCACCAGCACCACGCGCACCGGGTTGGCGTGGTCGGATTCGTCGCGGATGTCTTCCAGCCACGGCAGCTTCTTGGCGCGCATCTGCGCGGCGATCTGCTCGATCACCTTCGACGGCGACACCTGGAACGGCAGCGCCGTCACCACGATGTTGTTGGCTTCCTTGTTGAAGGTCGCACGCGCACGCACGCTGCCGTTGCCGGTCTCGTAGATGTTCCGCAGATCGTTGGCGGCGGTGATGATCTCGGCGCTGGACGGGTAGTCCGGGCCCTGCACGTGCTCGCACAGGTCGCGCACGGTCGCATCGGGGTTGTCCAGCAGGTGCAGCAGTGCGCTGACGATCTCGTTGAGATTGTGCGGCGGCACGTCGGTGGCCATGCCCACGGCGATGCCGGTGGTGCCGTTCAGCAGCAGGTGCGGCAGCCGTGCTGGCATCCAGGTCGGTTCCTGCAGGGTGCCGTCGAAGTTCGGTGCCCAGTCGGTGGTGCCCTGGCCCAGTTCGCCCAGCAGTACTTCGGCGATCGGGGTCAGCTTGGATTCGGTGTAACGCATCGCCGCGAACGACTTCGGGTCATCGCTGGAGCCGAAGTTGCCCTGGCCCTCGATCAGCGGGTAGCGGTACGAGAACGGCTGCGCCATCAGCACCAGCGCCTCGTAGCACGCGCTGTCGCCGTGCGGGTGGTACTTACCGATGACGTCACCGACGGTGCGCGCGGACTTCTTCGGCTTGGACGCAGCATTCAGGCCCAGCTCGCTCATCGAATAGATGATGCGGCGCTGCACCGGCTTCAGGCCGTCGCCGATGAACGGCAGGGCGCGGTCCAGGACCACGTACATCGAGTAGTCGAGGTAGGCGCGTTCGGCGTACTCGCGCAGCGGCAGTTGTTCGAATCCGTGGAACACGGGGCGGGCAAGTTCGGTCATGCGGCGTTGTTACCTATGTCGGGAGGCGGCGACGGCGGTCGCCGCTCGCAATCCTGTGATTATCCGGATGCGGCGGGGGATGCCAAGCCACGTGCAGGGTCCAGCCCGGTTTCCAGGCCGTGGCCGGCCCGCGCCAGGTAGCGCCCCGGTGGCAGCCCGAAGTGGCGGCGGAACACGGTGACGAAGGCACTGGCGCTGCTGAAGCCCAGTGCATGGGCGATGTCGGCCACGCTGCGGCCATCGGTCAGCTGGCGCAGGGCTTCGGACAGGCGGGCCTGTTGCCGCCACTGGGCGAAGCTGAGCGTGGTCTCGTCGCGGAAGTGACGGGTCAGGCTGCGCGGCGACAGGCCGGCCCAATGCGCCCATTCGGCCAGGCTGCGCTCGTCGGACGGGTCGGCCAGCAGCTGCGAGGCGATCTTCAGCAGGCGCCGGTCGTGCGGCATCGGCAGGTGCATGCGCTGGCGCGGCGCGGTGCGGATCTCGTCCAGCAGCACCTCGATGATGTGCTGGCGCTCGGGCGTGGTGTCATAGCCCAGCGGCCATTCGCAGATGCGGTCGGCCAGCGCCTGCGCCAGCTTGGACAGGCCCAGTACGCAGGGATCGGCGGGCAGGGTGGCGCAGGCCGGCGCGGCCAGCGCCATGCCCCAGCCGCGCAGCGGACCGTCCAGGGTCACCGTATGCGGCTCCAGCGGCGGCATCCAGCCGGCCGAACCCGGCGCCAGCGACCACGTCCCGTGCGAGGTGCGGGTGGTCAGCAGGCCACGCTCGACACAGATCAGCTGGGCGCGCTGGTGGTGGTGCCAGTCCACTTCCCGGACCAGCCCCTGCGGGCTGTCGAAGCGGAAAGCGACCACCGGTGGGCCATCGTTGCGCTCGAACCAATCCAGTGCGTCGTCCCTGAGCAGGCGCTTGGGAGCGGGAATTTCTGCCTTGTTCATCATGTCCGCTGGCTGAAATGTGTCATCCATTGGCTGAATTGTACTACCGGGCCACCTGACCAGATCATTAAGGTAGGCGCCTTCATTGATCCAGCCCACTGCTGCAACACAGCATTCGATGCCAGATCGAATATTTCCATTGAGAAATATTTTTTTTGGAAGAGAATGCTCCCCCATGATCTGTCCTGCAACCACTCCCCCCAGTTTCGGCCTGCTGCTGCGCCAGGTGCGCGACGGCCTGGTCCGGCAACTCGACGCGTCCATGGCTGAAGAAGACCTGGGTATCGGCTTCACCCACTACATCGGGTTGAAGGTGCTCTCGCACATGGCCCCGTGCACGGCCAACGAACTGGCCCAGGCCATCGACCAGGTACCCAGCGCAGTCACCCGCCTGCTGGACAAGCTCGAGGCACTGGGCTGCGTCCGCCGCGAACCGCATGCGCAGGACCGGCGTGCGCTGCAGATCGTGCTGACCGATGAAGGCCGCGCATTGTGGGCGCGGTTGAAGCTGCGCGGCGACGCGGTGATGGATTACGCCCTGCGTGATCTTTCCGCCGACGAGCGCACGCTGCTGCTGTCCCTCCTTACCCGAATCCGCGATTCCCTGACGACCCCATGAACCCGATCCCGCATTCCACTCTCCGCCGGTCCGGGCGCGCGCTGCTGGTGTCAGCGCTGGCCCTGGCCCTGGCCGCCTGCGCCAGCAGTCGTGGCCTCAACCCGCAGGGCCACGTGCTTGACGTGGACAGCCTGCACAGCGAACGCACCCTGGCCGACACCGACCTCAGCGCCACCGGCTTCCCGGCGCAGGACTGGTGGAAGGCGCTGGGCGATGCGCAGCTGGACGCGCTGGTCGCCGAGGGCCTGGCCGGCCACCCGAGCCTGGACGCCGCCGACGCGCGCCTGCGCCAGGCCCAGGCCCAGGTCGGCACCGCACGTGCCGATGAGCTGCCCAGCCTGTCGGTGTCCGGTGGCTATACCGGGCTGCGCCTGCCTGAGTCGATGGCAGGCAGCGAGATCGGTGGCCATTACGCCGGCAGCAGCCAGGTCGCCTTCGACTTCAGCTATGGCGTGGACCTGTGGGGCGGCAAGCGCGCCGCCTGGGAAGCGGCCGTGGACGGCGCGCATGCGGCCACCGTCGAGGCGCAGGCCGCACGCCTGAACCTGTCCACCGGCATCACCCAGGCCTATGCCGACCTGGCCTACGCCTGGCAGCTCAACGATGTGGCCGAGGAAGAGCTGGCCCGTTCGCAGAAGTCGCTGGAACTGACCCGCCAGCGCCGCCGCGCCGGCATCGACAGCGATCTGCAGGTGCGCCAGGCCGAGGCCCGCGTACCGGCCGCGCAGCAGCAGGTGCAGGCCGCACAGCAGCGGATCGACGCGGCCCGCACCGCACTGGCCGCGCTGGTCGGCAAGGGCCCGGACCGTGGCCTGTCGATCCAGCGCCCGCAGCCGCTGAACCCGGTGGCGCTGCAGCTGCCGGGCGTGCTGCCCAGCGAACTGCTGGGCCGTCGCCCCGACATCGTTGCCGCACGCTGGCGCGTTGAAGCGGCCGACAAGCAGATCAAGGTTGCCAAGACCAGGTTCTACCCGAGCTTCAACCTGACCGCGCTGGCCGGCGTGGTCGCCCCGAACGTGGGCGACCTGCTGAAGAGCAGCTCCACCTTCGCCTACATCGGCCCGGCGCTGAGCCTGCCGATCTTCGAAGGCGGCAAGCTGCGCGCCAACCTCGCCAACACCGATGCGCAGTACGACCTGGCGGTGGCCAACTACAACCAGGCCGTGCTCGACGCACTGCGCGACGTCGCCGACCAGGTCAACGCGGTGCGCTCGCTGGCGCAGCAGGCGCACTCGCAGCAGCAGGCGGTGGATACCGCACGCTCGGCCTTCGACCTGGCCCAGCAGCGTTACCGCGCCGGCATCGGCAGCTACCTGGACGTGCTGACCGCGCAGTCCACCCTGCTGCAGTCGCAGCAGCAGCTGGCCGGCCTGCAGTCGCAGCAGGTGCAGTCCTCGGTGCGCCTGAGCAAGGCGCTGGGCGGTGGTTTCCAGCCCGCTGACGCCGACCGCGCACCGATCGCCTCCCATTCCGATTCCTCGCATTCCTGAAGACGCCCGCCATGAGCCAGACCCAAGACACCGCGGCCCCGGCCGCCCCCAACCGCCGCGGCAACCTGCTGCGCGGCCTGTTCGTGATCGTCGTGCTGCTGCTTGCCGCACTGGCGCTGTGGTACTTCATGTTCGGCCGTTGGTTCGAAGAGACCGACGATGCCTACGTGCAGGGCAACCAGGTGCAGATCACCCCGCTGGTGGCCGGTACCGTGGTCGCCATCAACGCCGATGACGGCATGCGCGTGGAGCGCGGCCAGCTGCTGGTGCAGCTGGACCCGTCCGACACCGCGGTGGCACTGCAGCAGGCCGAAGCCAACCTGGCCAAGACGGTGCGCCAGACCCGTGGTCTGTACCGCAGCGTGGAAGGCGCCCAGGCGGACTTGAACGCCCGCCAGGTGACCCTGAAGCGCGTGCGCGACGACTTCGCCCGCCGCAAGGACCTGGCCGCCACCGGCGCCATCTCCAACGAAGAACTGGCCCACGCCCGTGACGAGCTGGCTGCCGCCGAAGCGGCCGTGGCCGGCTCGCGCGAGACCGTCGAGCGCAACCGCGCGCTGGTCGACGACACCGTGATCGCCACCCAGCCGGACGTGCAGGCGGCTGCCGCGCAGCTGCGCCAGGCCTTCCTCAACAACGCCCGCGCCGGCATCGTCGCGCCGGTCACCGGCTACGTCGCCCGTCGTTCGGTGCAGGTCGGCCAGCGCGTGCAGCCGGGCAATGCCCTGATGGCCGTGGTGCCGACCGAGCAGATGTGGGTCGAGGCCAACTTCAAGGAAACCCAGCTGCGCCACATGCGCCTGGGCCAGGAAGTGGAGCTGAAGTCGGACCTGTACGCCGGTGACGTGAAGTACAAGGGCCGCATCCAGAGCCTTGGCCTGGGCACCGGCTCCGCGTTCTCGCTGCTGCCGGCGCAGAACGCCAGCGGCAACTGGATCAAGATCGTGCAGCGCGTGCCGGTGCGCATCGCCATCGATGCCAAGCAGCTGGCCGAACACCCGCTGCGCATCGGCCTGTCGATGAAGGCCGAAGTGAGCCTGCGCGACCAGAAGGGCGAAGTGCTGCCGAGCACTCCGGCCAAGGGCACGGTGTTCGACACCGACGTGTATGCCAAGCAGTTGCATGATGCCGACGAGGTGATCCACACGATCATCCAGGGCAACCTGCCGCAGCAGCAGGCGAAGGTGGGCTGAGGTCGCCATGTCCGCACAAGCTCCAGCCGCGCCCGGCGCTCCGGGCGCACCGGCGGCGCCGGGTGCGGCCTCCGGGTTCCTGCCGCCCAGCGTCGCACTGTGCACCGTGGGCCTGGCGATGGCCTCGTTCATGCAGGTGCTCGACACCACCATCGCCAACGTCTCGCTGCCGACCATCGCCGGCAATCTCGGCGCCAGTTCGCAGCAGGCGACCTGGGTCATCACCTCGTTCGCGGTCAGCACGGCCATCGCGCTGCCGCTGACCGGCTGGCTCAGCCGCCGTTTCGGCGAACGCAAGCTGTTCGTCTGGGCCACGCTGGCCTTCGTCATCACCTCGCTGCTGTGCGGCCTGGCGCAGAGCATGGGCATGCTGGTGCTGTCGCGTGCGCTGCAGGGGTTCGTTGCCGGCCCGATGTACCCGATCACGCAGTCGCTGCTGGTCTCGATCTATCCGCGCGAGAAGCGCGGGCAGGCATTGGCACTGCTGGCGATGATCACGGTGGTTGCGCCGATCTGTGGTCCGATCCTCGGTGGCTGGATCACCGACAACTACAGCTGGGAGTGGATCTTCCTGATCAACGTGCCGCTGGGCATCTTCGCTGCGCTGGTGGTGGGCAACCAGCTGAAGGGGCGCCCGGAGCAGATCGAGAAGCCGAAGATGGACTACGTCGGCCTGGTCACCCTGGTGATCGGCGTCGGTGCGCTTCAGCTGGTCCTCGACCTGGGCAACGACGAGGACTGGTTCTCGTCGATGAAGATCGTGGTGCTGGCCTGCGTAGCGGTGGTGACGCTGACGGTGTTCCTGATCTGGGAGCTGACCGACAAGGATCCGATCGTTGACCTGAAGCTGTTCCGGCACCGCAACTTCCGCGCCGGTACGCTGGCGATGGTGGTGGCCTACGCGGCGTTCTTCAGCGTGGCGCTGCTGATCCCGCAGTGGCTGCAGCGTGACATGGGCTACACCGCGATCTGGGCGGGCCTGGCGACGGCGCCGATCGGCATCCTGCCGGTGATCATGACCCCGTTCGTGGGCAAGTATGCGTCGCGCTTCGATATGCGCATGCTGGCCACGGTCGCGTTCATCGTGTTGTCGATGACCAGCTTCCTGCGATCGAACTTCAACCTGCAGGTGGACTACATGCACGTGGCCGGCGTACAGCTGATCATGGGCATCGGCGTCGCGCTGTTCTTCATGCCGGTGCTGCAGATCCTGCTGTCGGACCTGGATGGACGCGAGATCGCGGCGGGCTCCGGCCTGGCCACGTTCCTGCGTACGCTGGGTGGCAGTTTCGCGGCGTCGCTGACGACGTGGCTGTGGGCGCGGCGCACCCAGGTGCACCATGCCGACCTGACCGAGCATATCTCGGCCTATCAGCCGGGCATGCAGGACCAGGTCACGGCGATGGGGCAGGGCGACCTGCAGCACGGCGCAGCGGTACTGAACAACATGATCAACCACCAGGCATCGCAGATGGGCTTCAACGACATCTTCTTCCTGCTGGGCTGGATCTTCCTGGCGATCATTACGTTCCTGTGGCTGGCCAAGCCGCCATTCGGCGCAGGTGCGGGTGCAGCCGCCGGTGGTGGACACTGAAACTCCCTGGAAACACCGTGCTGTATTTTGACCCCGCCGCGAGGCGGGGTTTTTGTTGGCGCGACGCTGGTCGCGCGGGCATTGCCCTCGGGGTGGTGCAACGGCGCAGGTTCAGCGAGCCGGTATGGCAGTGTGGGCAGATGATGCTGCGCTGCATTGGTGCGTCCTTTGGGGGAGAGGAGGGGCGCTGGTCAGGTCGTGGCGATACACCTGCAACCGGCTCCCGCAAATCTGCCTCCCACCGAAAAGGAATCGGGTGGATCTCGACTAGGAAAAGTACGAATTGAACGGGGAACGTGAAATGCGCCCCAAAAGGGGGCCGTTCAAGGTCTGGTGACGACGCGCCGGGAGGAGGTATGCACCCGCAGACGACGCCCTGACGGTGCGAGATACGACAGTCCGAGTGGCGGTTGCGATGCCAGGATCGCCAAACCCCGGAAACGAAAAAACCCGCTTTCGCGGGTTTGATCATCTTGAGTCGTGGTGCCCAGGAGAGGACTCGAACCTCCACGGTTTTACCCGCTAGTACCTGAAACTAGTGCGTCTACCAATTCCGCCACCTGGGCGACTCAGGAGATGAATTGTGCGGGACGGCAGAGAGTGTGTCAACAACATTTCACACATTTTTCTGTGGCTGCACGCCCAGGTGAAGCAGCAGGCTGCGCATCGCCGGTGACAGCTGCGCCCATTCGGCGAAACAGGCGCACAGGCGGCGCTGTGCCCAAGCATCTGCAAGCGGAACCGCAACAGTACGGGTATTGCGTCGATGCTGGCGGGCGATGGTACGCGGCACGATGCCGACACCAATGCCGTGGCCGACCATGATGCACACGCCTTCGAACGTCTTCATGCGGATGCGCACGTCCAGGCGTCGCCCGATGTCCCGTGCCTGGTCTTCGATGTAGGCCTGCAGTGCATTGCCGTCGGCCAGCGCGACGAAGGTCTCGCCGGCAACATCGGCGAAGGCCACGCTGCGCCGCGATGCGAAGCGGTGTTCCGCGGGCAGCAGCATCACCAGTGGATCTTCGGCGACCACGTGCTGCTGCAGGCCGGCAGCGTCGACCGCATCACTGATGATGCCGGCTTCGGCCTGGCCAGCGTTGATCGCACGCACGACTTCGGGGCTGGTGCGCTCCAGCAGTTCCACGTGCAGGCGCGGGCGTTCGGCCAGCCACGGTGCCAGCCGCGAAGGCAGGTAGTTGGTCAGTGCTGCGGTGTTGGCATACAGATGCAGTGTGCCGCGCGCGCCGTGCGCGAACGCCTGCAGTTCACCGCGCAGCTGCGCCTGCTGCTGCAGGATCAATCGTGCATGGTGGGCGAGGGCGGCGCCGGCTTCGGTCAGGCTGACGCCGCGGGGGTGCCGGTTCAACAACGCGGTGCCGGCATCGGCTTCGATCGTGCGCAGGCGTTCGCTGGCCGACGCCAGTGCCAGGTTTGCCTGCGCTGCGCCGGCCGTGATGCTGCCCGCCTCGGCAATCGCCAGGAACAGGCGCAGGTCGGCGATATCCATCCGCATGTGATGCCCTCATCGCAACGGCTGCGCCTTCGGATCAGCCGAAGGCAAGGCCGGAAACACCGCATTGTGCGCCGAGCGGCCGGCCGATCCAATGAAGGCATGAATGAATCAATGTACTTCTACGTGCTGCTGGTGGCGGTGTTCGTGCTGGCCGGTGTGGTCAAGGGTGTGACCGGCATGGGGTTGCCGACGGTGGCGATGGGGCTGCTGGGCAGCACGCTGTCGCCGGTGGCGGCGGCGTCGATGCTGTTCATTCCCACTTTCGTCACCAATGCGTGGCAGCTGTTGTCCGGGCCGTCACTGGACCGCATCGTGCGGCGCCTGTGGCCGATGATGCTGGCCGTGGTGGTGGTGACGCTGGGCTCGGCGGCGCTGCTGGTGCGGGTCGATCGCACTTGGTCGCGCGTTGCGCTGGGCGTGGCATTGGTGGTCTATGCCGCCTATGCGTTGCTTGCGCCGGTGTTCCGCGTGCAGCAGCGGCGCGAGCGTTGGCTGGGGCCGCTGGTGGGGGCGTTGTCGGGCGTGGTGACCGGCGCCACCGGCGTGTTCGTGATGCCGGCGGTGCCGTACCTGCAGTCGCTGGGGTTGCAGCGCGAGGAGCTGGTGCAGGCGCTGGGGCTGGCGTTCACGGTGTCAACGATTTCGCTGACCGCCGGCCTGGTGTTGCACGGCGCATTCGGCATCCAGCAGCTGGGGCTGAGTGCGCTGGCGGTGCTGCCGGCATTGCTGGGCATGTGGCTGGGGCAGGTGATCCGGCAGCGCATCAGTGCGCGGGTGTTCCGGGGCTGCTTCCTGGGTTTCCTGCTGCTGCTCGGGCTGGAACTGGTGCTGCGGCCGCTGCTCTGATGCAGGATTCCGGGCATGAAAAAACCCGCTCTCGCGGGTTTTTCTCATTCTCGACGTGGTGCCCAGGAGAGGACTCGAACCTCCACGGTTTTACCCGCTAGTACCTGAAACTAGTGCGTCTACCAATTCCGCCACCTGGGCGTCGAGGAGCGAGATTATGGGGTGTTGTTACGGGGGTGTCAACACTTTTTCTGGATCCGGTGTCGGACCTCGTTTCGCGTGCGGAGCGGGCTCTGACCCCATCTCACTCGCTTGGGGTCGGAGCCCTTTTCTTCGGAAAGGAATTTGGCCCCGCTGCTGGATTGCAGGCAAAAAAAATCCCCGCCGAAGCGAGGAGTTTTTTCGTTGGTGCCCAGGAGAGGACTCGAACCTCCACGGTTTTACCCGCTAGTACCTGAAACTAGTGCGTCTACCAATTCCGCCACCTGGGCGTTCCAGAGGCGCAATTGTGAAGATGAATCCGCAGGCTGTCAACGACTTCCTGAATATTTTTCACGCAAGGCCTTCAAGACGGCCACTGACCCGTTCTGCACGCCGTCAACGGCTACCATGTAGGGCGATGACTACCAAAAAACCAAGCAAGGGCGGGAGCACCTCCCGCGGCCAGGCCCCGAAGAAGGGCGCCAAGGCGGGCACGGCCCGCACCATCAAGCCGGGCAAGCCGTTGCCGGGCTGGTTCCCCGAATTGAATGAAGGCGGCGCACCGCCGCGTGGCCGCAAGGTCCGCAGCAGCGACGCACCGGGCCCGGCCCCGGGCCGCAAGTTGCCGCCGACCGGCAAGGTGATCGACGATCCCTATGCCGCCCGCGAAGCAGAGAAGTACGAACAGCCCATCGCCAGCCGCGAAGCCATCCTGGCCCTGCTGGAGCGTTGCGAAGGGCCGCAGACGGCAGAGGAACTGGGCGCACGCCTGGGCCTGACCGCCCCGGACCGCGCCGAAGCACTGTCGCGCCGGCTCGGCGCCATGGTCCGCGACGGCCAGCTGGTGCAGAACCGCCGCGGCGGCTTCGCCCCGATCCAGACCCTGAACCTGGTCACCGGCGTGGTGATCGCCAACCCGGAGGGCTTCGGCTTCCTGCGCCCGGTCGAGGGCGGCGACGACCTGTTCCTGCCGCCATATGAAATGCGCAAGGTCATGCACGGCGACAAGGTGCTGGCCCGCGTGACCGGCATCGACCACCGTGGCCGCCGCGAAGGCAGCATCGCCCGCGTGCTGGAGCGCGGCATGACCCGCCTGATCGGTCGCTTCAGCATCGAGATGGGCATCAACTACGTGGTGCCCGACGACAAGCGCGTGCAGCGCAACGTGCAGGTGCCGCCGGACCAGACCGGTGGTGCGCGCGACGGCCAGCTGGTGGTCTGCGAGCTGACCCAAGCGCCGGACAGCCGTCGCCCGCCGATCGGCCGCATCATCGCCGTGCTCGGCGACAAGCTGACCGCCTCGCTGGTGGTGGAGACCGCCATCCACGGCCATGAACTGCCGTTCGAGTTCCCGCAGGAAGTGCTGGACGAAGCCGCCTCGGTGCCGCTGGTGGTCGAGCCGGCGATGATCGGCGACCGCGTGGACCTGCGCAGCATGCCGCTGGTCACCATCGACGGTGAAGATGCCAAGGACTTCGACGACGCGGTGTACTGCGAGCCGAACGCCGATGGCTTCCGGCTGGTGGTGGCGATTGCCGATGTCTCCAACTACGTCCGGCCCGGCACGCCACTGGACGAAGAGGCGCAGAAGCGTGCCACCTCGGTGTACTTCCCGGGCTTCGTGGTGCCTATGCTGCCGGAGACGCTCTCCAACGGCATCTGTTCGCTGATGCCGAAGGTCGACCGCATGTGCTTCGTCTGCGACATGCAGATCGACCGCGACGGTCTGGTCACGCATTCGCGCTTCTACGAAGCGGTGATGAACTCGCATGCGCGCCTGACCTACACCCAGGTGTGGAAGGCGGTGGGCGAGGACGATGCCGATACCAAGGCCTGGATGGGCGACCTGCTGCCGCAGGTGCAGCGCCTGCACCAGCTGTACAAGGTCCTGTCCAAGGCGCGTGCCAAGCGTGGCGCCATCGAGTTCGAAAGCAGCGAAGTGCGCTTCGTGCTGGACAACCGCGGTGAAGTGACCCAGGCCGGCATGCTGGTGCGCAACGACGCGCACAAGCTGATCGAGGAATGCATGATCGCGGCCAATGTGGAGGCGGCGAAGTACCTGCTGTCGCGCCATGTGCCGGCCCCGTACCGCATCCACGAGAAGCCGCCGGAAACCAAGTACGCCGACCTGCTGGAATTCCTCAAGGAGTTCAAGCTGAGCCTGCCGCCGTGGTCGAAGGTGCGCCCGGGCGATTACACCAAGCTGCTGAAGAAGATCCGCGACCGCCCCGATGCCACGCTGCTGGAATCGGTGCTGCTGCGCAGCCAGAGTCTGGCGATCTACAGCCCGGAAAACCACGGTCACTTCGGCCTGGCGCTGGAGGCGTACGCGCACTTCACCTCGCCGATCCGCCGTTACCCCGACCTGCTGGTGCACCGCGCGATCAAGCACGCGCTGTCCGGCAAGCCGCTGGACAAGTTCACCTACAACGCGCGCGAAATGGCCGCGCTGGCGCTGCAGTGCTCCGAGCGCGAGCGCCGTGCCGATGAAGCCGAGCGCGAGGTCGACGAGCGTTACCGCGCGGCGTGGATGGAAAAGCACGTGGGTGGCCAGTTCGATGGCGTGATCAGCGGCGTGACCAGCTTCGGCCTGTTCGTGGAACTGGACGAGTCGAAGGTGCAGGGCCTGGTGCACGTGACCCAGCTGCCGCAGGACTATTACAAGTTCGACGCCACGCGCAAGACGCTGACGGGCGAACGCCGCGGCAGCAGTTACCGTCTGGGCGACCGCGTGCGGATCCTGGTGCTGAAGGCCAGCATGGAAGAGCGCAAGATCGACTTCCGCCTGGTCGAACACAAGGGCGAGGACGAAGGCGATGGCCTGCCGCCGCTGCCCGAGCGTGGCAAGCCGGCCATGCGGAAGAAAGAGAAATACTGATGACCGTGGTAGTGCCGGCCGCTGGCCGGCATCCATGGCACCCTCGGCACCGACGGGTTGCCGGCCAGCGGCCGGCACCACCAGGAGACATCGCATGCAAGGCCAACCCGAATACAGTGGCGGCTGCCAGTGCGGCGCGATCCGCTTCCAGGTGCGTGGCGCGCTGACCGACAGTTCGATCTGTCATTGCCGGATGTGCCAGAAGGCCTTCGGTGCCTACTACGCACCGCTGGTATCGGTGCGTGGCGTGCAGTTCAGCTGGACCCGTGGCCAGCCGCGCTATTTCCAGTCCTCCAACGTGGTGCGCCGGGGCTTCTGTGCCGACTGCGGTACGCCGCTGAGCTACGAGGCGCCGGACGGCGTGGCGGTGGCGGCCGGCGCCTTTGACGAACCCGAGCGCCTGCCGCCGACGATCCAGTACGGGGTCGAGCGCAAGCTGCCGTTCGTCGATACGCTGGCCAACCTGCCGGCCCGTCGTACCGAGGAAGACATCGCGGCGCTGGAGTTCCTGGCCACCATCGTGTCCCATCAGCACCCGGACCACGACACGCCGCACTGGCCGCCGCGCAGCCGGTAACGCCCCTGTAGCGCCGAGCGCAGGCTCGGCTCGACAGGGACCTCGCCGCAGCGCCCGGCCCGCCGATGCTCTACCATAGCCACCCCCTTTCCGGTCCCCGCCCGCATGAGCAAGAACAGCCAGTGGATCGTCGGCGTCAACGCCGTCGCCTCCTCCATCGAGAACGACGCCGAGAACGTCCGCGAAGTGCTGGTCGAGGCCGGTGCGAAGAACCCGCGCCTGACCGAGATCGAGGAAAACGCCCGCCGCAAGGGCATCGACGTGCGCAAGGTGAACAGCCAGGCGCTGGACGGTGTCGGCGGTTCGGTACGCCACCAGGGCGTGGCCGCTCGCTATGCCGCCGCCCGCACTTACAGCGAGAACGAGCTGGAGGGCCTGGTCACCGCAGCCGAGGGCAAGGCCCTGCTGCTGGTGCTGGACGAAGTGCAGGACCCGCACAACCTTGGCGCTTGCCTGCGCTCGGCGGCTGCCGCAGGCGCCACTGCCGTGATCATCCCCAAGGACAAGTCGGCCACGGTGAACGCGACCGTGCGCAAGACTTCGGCCGGTGCCGCCGATCTGATCCCGGTGGTGGCGGTGACCAACCTGTCGCGCTGCCTGAAGGACCTGCAGAAGCAGGGCGTGTGGATCTACGGCCTGGCCGGCGAAGCCACTGCGTCGCTGTACCAGCTGGACCTGAAGGGCAACATCGCCCTGGTGCTGGGTGGCGAGGCCGATGGCCTGCGCCGCCTGACCCGCGAGAACTGCGATGGCCTGGTCAAGATCCCGATGCCGGGCGAGATCGAGAGCCTGAACGTTTCGGTCGCCGCCGGCGTCAGCCTGTTCGAGGCCGTGCGCCAGCGCGGTTGATTTCGGGGTCGGATCCCTTTTCCATGTGCCGTGTCGACCAAGGTCGACACCCACCGGGCAGTCGCCAACCTGGGTTGGCGCCCTTGCCGCCTCACCCCGCGCTGCCGCCCAGTGCCTTGAACAGGGTGACGTCGTTGTTCAGCTGGCCCTGGCGCACGCGCGCCAGCGACAGCTCGGCATCACGCCGGGTCTGTTGGGCCTCCAGCCAGGTGCGCAGGTCGGTGGCACCTACGCGGTAGCGCACTTCCTGCGCGCGCTCCACTTCCACCGCTTCGTCGTACGACGCCTGCGAGGCCGCCACCTGGCGCGCCAGCTGCTCGCGTGCCGACAGCGCGTTGTCCACTTCCGACAGCGCGGTGTACAGCGTCTTGCGGAAATTGGTCGCGGCGATCTGATAGCTGGTGCCGGCGATGTCGGTATCCAGCTGTGCGCGCTGCAGGTTGAGGAACGGCAGCGACAGGCCGGCGCCCAGCGTGGCCACCGGGTTACGCAGCACGTCACCCAGCGACGTTGCACTGGAGCCGAGGCTGCCGGTCAGGCTCAGCGCCGGGTAGTACTGGGTAGCGGTCACCTTGATGGTCTTCAGGCTGTTGCGCAGGCGAAGTTCGGCCGCGCGCAGGTCGGGACGGCGGCCGAGCAGCTCGGCCGGCAGGCCTTCGTTGATCCACGGGCTGCGTGCGTCCAGCAGGTCCTGCGGTTCGTCCTGCTGCGGCCAGGGCGTGCCGTCCAGCAGCACGGTCAATGCATTGCGCACCTCCACCCGCTGCTGTTCCAGCGCGCTCTGCGAGGAACGCTGCGACTGCAGGTTCTGCAGCGCCTGGCGCACTTCCAAGCGCGATACCGCACCAGCGTCGAAGCGGGCCTGCACCAGGTCGCGGGTGCGCTCCAGCCGCTCCAGGTTGGCCTGGCCGGTGGCGATGGACTGGTTGAGATAGGCCAGGTTCCAGTACTGGGTGATGGTGTCGCCGATCACCAGCAGCGCGGTGTTCTGCCGGTCTTCCTCGCTGGCCTCGGCTTCCCAGCGGGCGATGTCGCGCTGGGTGCGCAGACGGCCCCACAGATCGACTTCCCAGCCCAGCGAGACGCCGGTGGAATAGCTGCGGCGCCAGTCGTCGGCCTGATCGGTGGCGCGGCTGGCATTGCCGCTGACGCCGGACGACGACGGCTGCGGCCACAGCGCGTTGCTGGCCAGTCCGGCCTGCAGGCGCGAACGCTGCACGGCCAGGCCAGCGGCGGCCAGATCGCTGTTGGCGGCCAGCGCCTGCGCCACCAAGCGGTTCAGTCGTTCATCGCCAAAGCCCGTCCACCAGCTGTCCTGGCGGATGTCGCGGCCCGGTGTATCCAGGCTGCTGCGCGGGTCGTCGGCCGGTGCGTTGAGGGTGGCATCGCCACGGCCGTAGCTGGCCGCCACGTCGGGGGCCTGCACCGGGTAGCGGCCCACCGAGGCACAGCCTGAGAGGGCAAGCAGAACAGCGCCCACCAGTAGCAGGCGCGAGGGAGCAGGGAAGGGCAGTCGGGTCATCATCTTCATTCGCGGGCCAGGGCCTCCACCGGGTCCAGCTGCGCGGCGTTGCGCGCGGGCAGGAAGCCGAATGCCACGCCGATCAGGGTCGAGCAGGCGAACGCGGCAACGATCGAGGCGGTGGAGAACAGCACCTGGAAGTCACTGGCGAAGCGGCCGATCATCGAGCCCAGCAGCAGGGCCAGGCCGATGCCGAGCAGACCACCGAGCAGGCACACCAGCACCGCTTCGATCAGGAACTGCTGGCGGATGTCACTCTGCCGTGCCCCCACCGCCATGCGCACGCCGATTTCGCGGGTGCGCTCGGTCACCGAGACCAGCATGATGTTCATCACGCCGATGCCACCGACCAGCAGCGCGATGGCGGCGATGGCGCCGATCAGCAGGGTCATCGTGCGCGTGGTCTGCTCAATGGTCTGGCGGATCTCTGCGCTGTTGCTGAGGAAGAAGTCCTCGGTGCCGTGGCGCAGGGTCAGCAGGCGGGTGATCGCTTCCTGCGCCGCATCCATCGGCGTGTCGTCGTCCACGCGCACGGTGATGCTGGAAACGTGGCTCTGGCCGAGCATGCGCGACATCACCGTGGTGTAGGGCACCCACACGCTGAGGCTGGTGCTGCCACCAAAGCCGAAGCTCTGGCGCTTGGCCACGCCGACTACGCGTGCCGGTACGTTGCCGAGCAGGATCACCTGGCCGACCGGATCGACATCGGGGAAGAACTGGGTCTGGGTGTTCTCGTCGATCACCGCCACCTGGCCGAGGCCCTTCACCGCGTCGGTATCGAAGAAGCTGCCGCTGAGCAGGGTCACGCCCTTGACCCGGAAGAACTGCTCGCCGACGCCACTGACCTGGGCGGTGGAGGACTGGTTGCGGTAACGCGCGGTGACCGAGGTCGACACGCTGGGGGTGGCGCTGTCCACGTAGCTCTGCTTTGCCAGTGCATCGGCATCGCTGGCCTTGAGCGTCTGTACCCGCGCCGAGCGCATGTCGCCGAAACCACGGCCGGGATAGACGTCGATGGTGTTGGTGCCGAGCGCGCTGATGTTCTGCAGGATCTGCTGCTGCGAGCCATTGCCCAGCGCCACCACCGAGACCACCGAGGCGATGCCGATGATGATGCCGAGCATGGTCAGGAAGGTGCGCAGCCGATGTGCGTTCATCGCCAGCAGGGCCATGCGGAACGCTTCGGTGAAGCGGTCACGGGCCGCCCGCCAGCTGTTGCCGCGGGCCACGCCGGTGCTGGCCTCGCGCTGCGCGCGGTAGGTCGGTGCGTTCGGATTGGTGCGGTCGGCGATGATCTCGCCATCGCGGATTTCGATGATGCGCTGCGCGTGTTCGGCCACGCTCATGTCGTGGGTGACGATGATGATGGTGTGGCCTTCGGCGTGCAGCTCGCCGAGGATCGCCATCACTTCCTCGCCGGATTTCGTGTCGAGCGCGCCGGTCGGTTCGTCGGCCAGGATCACCTCGCCGCCGTTCATCAGCGCACGTGCGATCGACACGCGCTGCTGCTGGCCACCGGACAGCTGGCCCGGCTTGTGGTGCATGCGGTCGCCCAGGCCCAGCCGCTGCAGCAGCTGCTCGGCACGCGCGTTGCGCACCGGGCCGGGGCTGCCGGCATACACCGCCGGTACCTCCACGTTGCCGCGCGCATCCAGGTCGCCCAGCAGGTGGTAGCGCTGGAAGATGAAGCCGAAATGCTCGCGGCGCAGTTCGGCCAGTTCATCCGGCGCCATCCTGCCGGTTTCGCGGCCGGCCACCTGGTAGCTGCCGCGGGTAGGGCGATCGAGGCAGCCGAGGATGTTCATCAGCGTCGACTTGCCCGAGCCGGACTGGCCGACGATGGCCACCATCTCACCGGCGTGGATATCCAGGTTGACGTCGCGCAGGACGGCGATCACATCATCGCCCGCCGGGAATTCGCGTCGCAGGTCGCGCAGGCGCAGCAGCGGCGCCTTCGTGCTCATCGGCGCGGACCCATGCCCGGGCCGCCGACCCGCATCTGCATGCCGCCGCGGTTGCCGCCGCCGGCGCTGGCACCGGCCGCACCGGCTTCGCCCACCACCACGCGTTCGCCTTCCTTCAGCCCGGACAGGATTTCGGCCGAGGCGCCGTTGTTGATGCCCACGGTGACCTTGCGCGGTTGCGGCTGGCCCTTGTCGTCCAGCACCCGCACCATGCGCTCGTCGCCGCGGCGCTTCGGTCCCAGTGCCACCGCCGGCACCATCAGCACGTCCTTGGCCTGCTTCAGCAGTACCGAGACCTGCGCGGTCATGTCGATGCGCAGGGTGCCGTCCGGGTTTTCCACGTCGAACAGCGCGTTGTAGTAGACCGCGCTGCTGGAACTGGAGCTGGACGAACTGCTGGAGCTGGACGAATTCTCGTTGGCGATCGAGGCCGGCGCCGGATTGATCTGGCGCAGCGTGGCGTGGTACTTGCGGTCGGGGTCACCCAGGGTGGTGAAGTACACCGGCATGCCGGCCTTGATCTTGACCACGTCGGCCTCGGAGATCTCGGCGTTGACCGTGACCACGTCCAGCCGCGCCAGCATCACGATGGTGGGCGCGGTCTGGTTGGCGTTCACGGTGCGGCCTTCCTCGGCCACCACCGCCACCACGGTGCCATCCATCGGCGCGGTGATGCGGGTGTAGGCCAGGTTGGCGCGGGCGGTGCCCAGCTCGGTCTGGCGGCCCTTGATCTGCGCCTCGTAGGACTGCAGCTGGGCGCGGGCAGTTTTCAGCTGTGCTTCGGCGGCATCGTATTCCTGGCGCGAGGTGGCCTCGGCCGCCAGCATCTGCTGCTGGCGCGCGAACTCCAGTTCGGCCTGGCGCAGGGTGGCCTGCTGCACGGCGCGCTGGGCGGTGACCTGGTCCAGCGAAGCCTGCGCATTGAGCACCTGGTTCTGCTGGGTGGTGGCATCGATCTCGGCGATCAGGTCGCCTTCCTTCACGGTATCGCCCAGCTGTACCTTCAGCGACTTGATCTGGCCCGAGGCCTGCGCACCGACGCTGACCAGCTTGTAGGCGTCGATCACGCCGGTGGCTTCCACGGTCTGCTCGATGTCGCCGCGGCTGACCGGCGTGGTCGCCACCGCCGGGGCGGCGGGTTTGCGCAGCAGCCACCAGGCGGCGACGGCCACGATGAGGGCGAGCAGGGCGATCAGTATCAGGCGACCACGGCGGGTCGCGGGCAACAGGCGGAACGTCACGTCGTGGCTTCACTCTCGGGGCCGCGGCGGCGGCGTTGGTGGGCATTGTGAAGACCGGGCGACAGGCGGCTCAATCCTCGGGGTATGTCTCTATGTAACACTGTCGGTGAATACGCGTAACCACAGGTATCCCGCTCATGGCTGGATACACTGGTACGCATTGCCCCGGATGCGGTTCAGCTGCCGACACGGGATGATCGCGACATGGAGACTGAAAACACGATGCATCGACTGCTGATCGTCGACGACGACAACGACATCCGCACCCTGCTGGCCGAGCAGCTCGGCCGTGCCGGCTACCAGGTGAGCACGGCAGCAGACGGCACCGCCATGCGCCAGCTGCTGGATCGCGAACACGTGGACCTGATCGTGCTCGACCTCAACCTGCCGCGCGAGGATGGCCTGACCCTGTGCCGCGACCTGCGCGCGCGCTCGAACACCCCGGTGATCATGCTGACCGCGCGCGCCGAGCCGATCGACCGCGTGCTCGGCCTGGAAATGGGCGCCGACGACTACCTGGCCAAGCCGTTCGAACCGCGCGAGCTGCTGGCGCGCATCCGCAACGTGCTGCGCCGGACCGAGGCGCTGCCGGCCAACCTGGAGCCGCTGGCGGTGCGCCGTGCGCGTTTCTCGCGCTGGGTGTTCGACCTGGAGCATCGCCACCTGGTCGATCCGGACGACCGCGTGGTGGTGCTGTCCGGTGCCGAGTTCCGCCTGCTGCGCGTGTTCATCGCCCATGCCAACAAGGTGCTGTCGCGCGAACAGCTGGTCGCGCTCAGCAGCGGCCGCAACTACGAGGCGCAGGATCGCGCGATCGACCTGCAGGTCAGCCGCCTGCGCAACAAGCTGGGCGATGACGGTGGCCCGGATGGCCTGATCAAGACCGTGCGCAACGAAGGCTACGTGCTGGCCTCCTCGGTGAACCTGGAATAAGCCGTCATGAAGCGCCTGCGCCATTTCCTGTCCTCGATGGTCGGGCGGTTGTTCGTCATCCTGCTGTTGGGCATGAGCGTGGCTGCGATCGGCGCGACCATGCTGGCCACCTCCAAACGCCAGCAGGAGTTCGAGCGGCAGAACCTGAACCGCATCGCCGACCGCCTGCAGGGCTACGTCAACCTGCTCGATGGCAATCCCGAACTGCGCGAGCGACTGCTTGAGATCGGTGGGCCCAGCGTGCGTGCGCTGCAGCCTGGCGCGCGCCTGGGGCGGGCGGATACCGCACTGATGGAAGTCCTGGATGACCGGCCCGGCCCGGTGTCGCGCGCGCATGTGCACTTCACCTCGTTCCGTTCCTGCATTCCCAAGCTGCAGGATCTGCTGCCGCCACCGCCGCCGGGGCACCGACGGCATCCGCGTGAGCGTGATCCGGCCTTCATTCCGCCCAAGTGCCGCGCGGTCGATGTGACGCTCAACGACGGTACGCTGCTGAAGCTGGCGCTGGATTCGCCAGCAGTGGCCCACAACGGCATTCTGGCCGTGGACCCGTGGTTCCTGACCCTGCTGGTGCTGGCCATCGCGGTGCTGGCCTATATCGTTGCGCGCATGGCCAGTGCGCCGCTGCAGGAGCTGGCGGCAGCCGCGGAGGATCTCGGCGACGATCTGCAGCGCGATCCACTGCCGTTGCGCGGGCCGCGCGAGGTGCAGCGCGCCGCCGAGGCCTTCAATGCCATGCAGCACCGCCTGCAGCGGCACCTGGCCGAACGCACGCAGATGCTGGCGGCGATCACCCATGACCTGCAGACCCCGTTGACCCGCCTGCGCCTGCGCCTGGAGAACGTCAGCGACGAGGTGCTGCGCGAGCGCCTGATCGGCGATCTGGCGGCGATGCAGGCACTGGTGCGCGAAGGCCTGGAGCTGGCCCGGAGCGCCGAGAGCGCCGAGCAGCGCGCCGCGCTGGATCTGGATTCGCTGCTGGAAAGCATCGTGGAAGACGCCGCAGAGGGTGGTGCCGACGTGGTCTTCGAGGGCGGCACCGGTG
Source organism: Stenotrophomonas sp. Sm2128 (assembly GCF_030985535.1). Classification (NCBI taxonomy): domain Bacteria; kingdom Pseudomonadati; phylum Pseudomonadota; class Gammaproteobacteria; order Lysobacterales; family Lysobacteraceae; genus Stenotrophomonas; species Stenotrophomonas sp. Sm2128. Next base: position 19,974 of record NZ_JAPTFQ010000010.1, on the reverse strand, counting down.
CGGTGCTGATGTTGCGCCCGCTGGCCATGCACCGGCTGTTCTCCAACCTGGTGGATAACGCCGTGATGTATGCCCACCGCGTGCGCGTGCGGGTGGAACGCAGCGGCGGCACGATCACGGCGATGGTGTCCGACGATGGCCCGGGCCTGGCGGAAGACCAGCTGGAGGCCGTGTTCGACCCGTTCGTGCGGGTGGAAACCTCGCGTTCGCGGGAAACCGGCGGCGCCGGGCTGGGCCTGACCATCGCGCGCGCCCTGGCCGAGAAGGATGGCGCGCGGCTGTGGCTGCGCAACCGTGCCGAGGGCGGTCTGGAGGCGGTGGTGCAGTGGCCGGCCAGTGCGCAGGTGGTGCCGCCTGGCCGGCCCGGCTGAGCCCCGCCGGACGCACGCGATGACGCCGGGGCCAGGGTTTGGCCTATCATCTGCGCATCTCCCCAGTTTCTCCCCGATGAGTCAGCCCGTTCCTGACGGCACGCCGTTCCGCGTTGCCCGGTCGTTCCCGCTTGCTGCCATGCCCTGCAGCCGTTACCGGCCACTGCCGCCGAGCTGATGGGCAGGTCAGGGGACAACGGGTGCTGGGTGGAGCGCCGCGTTTCGAAGGCCAGGCAGGCACTGCAGCGCGGTCTGCTGTGGGTGTTGCTGGTGCTGGCGCTGCCGCTGGCCGCGCAGGAGGGCGCGCCGCCGCTGCGCGACTACGCCATCGACGTGTGGACCTCGCGCAATGGCCTGCCGCACAACTCGCTGCGCGATATCGCGCAGACTCCCGAGGGGCACCTGTGGTTTGCCACCTGGGAAGGCCTGGTCCGCTACAACGGCCTGGATTTCACCGTGTTCGACCGCAGCACCCGCCCGGGGCTGCGCGACAACGGCATCGGCGCACTGCTGGTCGATCGGCAGGGAGGGCTGTGGATCAGTGATTCGCGCGGTAACGTCAGCCATCGTGGCAACGACGGCCAGTGGCGGGTCTGGGAGCATCAGGCCGACACCCCGCAGGTGCTGATCCAGTCCATGCAGATGGACAGCCAGGGGCGCCTGTGGCTGCTGTACGAAGGCAAGGGCATCGGCTATCTCACGCCGGACAAGGGCATCGTCTACCAGGCGCCGGCGGCCGACCTGCCGATGGCGATGAGCTTCACCAAGCTGGTGGTCGATGCGCAGGACCGGGTCTGGGTTGGCACGCTTGACGGGCTGGTGCTGCGCGACAACGACGGCGTGCTCAAGCGCGCGCCCGCGGCGTGGGGCCTGGGTGCCGGCACCGGCCTGTCTTGGCCGTACCGGGCTCCTGATGGCGCGCTGTGGATCGTCGCTGGCGAGCGCCTGTACCGCGTGGAGGACGATCAGCTGGTGCTGGTGCACCGGCTGCCGGGACAGCTGCACATGACCTCGATGCTGCAGGACCGGCACGGCGACCTGTGGCTGGGAACCGAGAACCAGGGCCTGCTGCGGATCTCGGCGCATGGTCTGGAACGATTGCCGGCCGGCCTGAACCTGCCGGGCGGGCGCGTGGTCAGCCTGCGCGAGGATGCCGAAGGCAGCATCTGGGTGGGGGCCAACGGTGGCCTGTACCGCCTGCGCGAAACACTGTTCAGCAGCTACACCGAGCGTGATGGCCTCAGTGGCGACTATGTGCGCACGGTGCTGGAGGACCGCGACCGCCAGTTGTGGGTCGGTAGTGCCAGTGGTCTCGACCTGCAGACACCCGATGGCCGCTTCCGCGCGGTTCCCCTGCACAACCGCGGCGGCAAGGCGCCATCGGTATTGAGTCTGGCGCAGGGGCCGGACGGCGACCTGTGGGTGGGTACGTTCGGCGACGGCGTTTACCGGCTGGACCGCGATGGCAGTCTCCGCCACAACTATGCGGCAGCCGACGGCATGCCGGGTGGCAACATCCGCGCGATCAGTGTCGATCCGCAGGGCAGGGTCTGGGCGGGTACGCAGAAGGGCGTGGTACGCATCGACGGCGACCGGGTGCAGGTGTCGACTGCCCCGGGCATGCCCGGTGGCCTCATCACCGCACTTGAGCATGACCACCAGGGCAACCTGTGGATCGGCACCATCGAGGGCATCCGCGTGCTGCGTGGCGACCACGTTCAGTCGATCGACCTGGCACCGATGGGCGGGGGCCGCAGTGTGTTCGGATTCCACCAGCTTGGCGAAGCGATGTGGATCAGCAGCGACCGCGGCCTGTACCGTTGGCTCGACGGAAAGCTGGCGCGCGTCGGCCTGGAGCAGGGCATGCCGGTGGATGCGGTCTTCCAGCTGGTGCCGGATCGTCTTGGCAACGTGTGGATCAGCAGCAACCGCGGCGTGCTGCGCACCGACATGGCGACCCTCAATGCCGTGGCCGATGGCCGCGCACCACGAGTGGTGGTGGAGCGCTACAACGAGATCGACGGCATGGCCAACGCGCAGGCCAACGGCAGCTCCGGGCCATCGGCCATCCTGCGCCAGGACGGCACCTTCTGGGTGGTCACCGCCGGAGGCCTGAGCACCGTCGACCCGCAACGCCTGCAGCGCTTCCGCGAGCGCCCATCACCGCCGGCAGCGATCGAGAGCGTGCAGGTGGATGGCGCACCCGTGCATTGGGAGGGCCCGGATCGCAACTACATTCCCGGCGGCCGACGTCTGGCGGTGAGCTATGTGGGCCTGAGTTACCTGATGTCGGACCGGATCCGCTATCGCACGCGGCTGGATGGCCTGGACACCGGCTGGGTCGAGCGCGGCCCGCAGCGCAGCGTCGAGTTCGTCGGCCTGCCTCCGGGTGACTACACCCTGCACGTGTCGGCGGCGCATCCAGGCGGGGCCTGGGGCCAGCAGGAAGCCGTGTGGAGCTTCACGGTGGAGCCGTTCTGGTGGCAGCGCCGCAGCGTGCAGCTGCTGGGCGGGTTGTTGCTGCTGGCTGGGCTGGTGGTGCTGTACCGCCTGCTGCTGCAGCAGCTGAAGGCCAGCAACCTGCGCCTGGCACGGCGCGTGGACGAGGCAACCTTCGACCTGCAGGCCAAGACCGTGCACCTGCAGGCACTGAACCAGGAAAAGACCGAGCTGGCCGAGCGCCTTGCACGGCAGGCCGAGGCCTTTGAGCGGCAGGCGCGCGAGGATGCGCTGACCGGACTGGCCAATCGCCGTGCCTTCGATGAAACGCTGGCGCGCGACTTCGCCCGTTCACAGCGCAGCGGCCACCCGCTGTGCCTGGTGGTGCTGGACATCGACCACTTCAAGGACGTCAACGACCGCCACAGCCACAGCATCGGCGATGCGGTGCTGGTGCAGGTGGCCAGGCTGATCGCCGCGGCCTGCCGCGATTCGGACCTGCCCGCGCGGACCGGTGGCGAGGAGTTCGCGCTGCTGCTCAACGACACCCGCCTGGAAGAAGCCGCGCAGCTGTGCGCGCGCCTGCGCGGCCTGTTCCATGACCACCCCGACTGGGCCGGTGTAGCGGGCCTGCGCGTGACCTTCAGCGCAGGCCTTGTGGAACTGGATGCCGATGACCGCACCCCGGCGCTGCTGTACCAGCGCGCCGACCGCGCGCTGTACCGCGCCAAGAGCGACGGCCGCGATCGTACGAGTATTGGTTGATCGCATCCACGCATGGCGTGGATCTACTGGTGTTGTCGTACCAACCGGCGGTGCCGACCAACGGTCGGCACCCACCAGAGAAGTGCGGCTAAGCTCCCAGGTACGGGTTCACGGCGTCCCCCCGCGAACCCACCTTGTCCGGCCCGACCGCTGATTTGCTTCACGCCACGAGTGGCTCCGCCGTTGGACGCTTCACCGCGGCCAGGCGTTGGCGATGGTACAGAACAATCGTGCGGTCTGTTCGGTGTCATACACCGCGCTGTGTGCTTCGTTCGCATCCCAGCCCAACCCGGCGGCCGTGGCGGCACGCGCCAGCACCGTCTGCCCGTAGGCGATGCCGGCCAGGGTGACGGTGTCGAACACGCTGAACGGATGGAACGGATTGCGCTTGTGGCCGGTCCGGGCCACGGCGGCGTTGACGAAGCCCAGGTCGAAATGGGCGTTGTGGCCGACCAGGATCGCGCGCTGGCAGCCGTACTTCTTCATCGCCGCGCGTACCGGGGTGAAGATGTGGTCCAGTGCGGCCTTCTCTTCCTTGGCCAGCCGGAACGGGTGGTCGAGGATGATGCCGGTCACTTCCAGCGACTTCGGGTCGATCTCCAGGCCCTCGGCCGGCACCACATGGGCACTGGCGGTCTGGCCGGGGTAGAGCAGGCCGTTCTCGTCCATCTCGATCGGCACCGCGGCGATTTCCAGCAGGGCGTTGCGCTGGCTGTCGAAGCCGCCGGTTTCCACGTCCACCACCACCGGCAGGAAGCCGCGGAAGCGTTGTGACATCGCGCGCTGCGCCTGGGGGATTGCGGAATCGGGGGCGGCGGCAGGTGCGGGAGTGGGGTCATTCATGCGTGAATTCTAGCAGAGCGACCCTGAGCGCCCGGCCAGCCCGTGGCGCACGGGTTCCCTGCGCAGGAGCGTGTCGACCAAGGTCGACACCCACCGGTGCACCGCGCACTCAGGATTCCGGTAGGTGCCAACCTTGGTTGGCACACAACGCGCCGACCAGGGTCGCCATCTACCGGACTGCGGGCCGTGCCGTCGCGCCCGATGGCTGCCACCGTGCCAACCACGCATCCACGCTCAGCCTGCCGGCGCCGCTGAAAATCAACGGCAGCAGCATCGCCATGAACAGCACCGGCAGCTTGAAGTTGCCGAAGCCCTGGTCAGTGATCGCATAGCCCATCGCGAGGTCGCCCAGAGAGTCCCATTGCATCGGCCAGTGCACGGCATAGGTGGCCACCACGGTCAATACCAGCAGGCTGGCGGCGGCGAAACGCGTACCGAAACCCAACAGCAGGCAGGCCGCGCCGACCAGTTCGAACCAGGTCGCCAGCTGCCAGTTCAGCGTGCTCGGCAGCTGATCGAACGGGAACGGAAAGGCATCCTGCAGGTCGGCGAACCAGTTCTGGCCGTGCAGTTTCTCGCGGCCGGATTCGAAGTATTCCCAGCCCAGCAGCAGGCGCAGGCCGAGCGGGGCCAACCAGGGGGCGAGACGGTCCAGCTGGCCACGCGCGGTGGCCAGGGTCGGAAGGTTCATCAGGGGGGCTCCGCGAATGAGGTGTGTCAGGGAGGGGCTGTGAGCGGGCCGATCACGCCGGCCTGCAGGAACTGCCGCAGCAGCGCGGCACCGGGTTCGGCCAGCGCATCCTCGGCCAGGCCGTGCGCAGCGGCCAGACGCTGCAGGTAGGCCTGACCATCAAGGCCGGGCTGTTCGCCGATGCTGGACAGCAGGAACACCGCCAGAGGGCTGAGCGCGGCGAATCGCACCTCGCCGTCGGCATCGCGGCGCACCAGAAGGCCAGTCGGCTCGGCCGGCGGCTCGGTCGGTGCGTCCTCGGCACCGAGCCGGTGCACCGGCCACTGGTACAGCAGCGGCCATGCCAAGGGCGAGCGCTGCAGCGGCACCCGCAGCGGGTCGGTGTCGTCCTGCGCCGGCAGCGGTTCGGCATCCAGCTGGTACAGCGCGGTTTCCACCCACTCGTAGTGGGCCAGTTCGGCCAACGCCGGATGCGGCAGCTGTGGCTGCGCCTGCAGCCACTGCACGAATTCGGCGGCCAGTTCGGTGAACAGCGGTGTCTGGCAGCGATGGGTCGCGAAGTAATGGCGCACCAGTCCGCTCCAGGCCGGCTCGCCGAGCAGGCGCACGCAGACCGGGAAGCCGTTGCTCAACAGGCCGAGCAGGTTGTTGAACAGCAGTCGTTGGTATGCCGCGACCCGGCGTGATTCCAGCCCGGCCGGTGGCGGCACGCCCTGTGGATCACGCAGATGGGCAGTGAATGCGTGCTGCTGCGCGCGCAGCGTGTCGGGAGCATCAGTCATGTGCGCCCCCGGCGTGCGTCGCCTGCAGGCGCCGGATGGTCTGCAGCTCGCCCTGCAGTTCGGTGTAGGGCGGGAAGTTGAAATCGCGCTCAAGCAGGGTGGGGCGTGCGCCGATGCGCGCATAGGTGCGTGCCAGCAGCGCCCAGACCGGGTCGATCACCGCGCTGCCATGGGTATCGATCTTCAGGTCCGGTGCCTCGTCCAGGTGCCCGGCCACGTGCAGGCAGACGATGCGTTCTGCGGGCAGCCCGGCAATGAAGGTGTCGGCGTCGTAGCCGTGGTTGCAGGCGTTGACGTAGACGTTGTTGACGTCCAGCAGCAGGTCGCAGTCGGCCTCGGCGAGCACGGCGTTGGTGAAGGCCAGCTCGTCCATCGCCGGCTCCGGCGCCAGGTAGTAGGACACGTTCTCCACTGCGATGCGGCGACCCAGCAGGTCCTGCACGCGGGCGATGCGCGCGGCGGTATGGCGCACCGCTTCGTCGGTGAACGGAATCGGCAGCAGGTCGTACAGGTGTCCGTCGTCGCTGCAGTAGCTCAGGTGCTCGCTGTACAGTGGCACACGGTGCTTCTCCAGGAACTGGCCGACCTGTTCCAGCAGCTGCGTATCCAGTGGCGCGCTGCCGCCCAGCGACAACGACAGGCCGTGGCAGCTCAACGGATGGCGCTGCGCCAGTTCGGCCAGTGCATCCCCGGCAGGACCACCGACATGGATCCAGTTCTCCGGCGCGCATTCGAGGAAATCGAAGTCACCCGCCGGTGCATCACGCAGGTCCTGCAGCAGCGCCCGGCGCAGCCCCAACCCGGCGGCCGCCGCACGAAGCGGCGACCGCAGGTGGACGGCGCTGGCGCGGACGTCAGTGCTTGGCACCGCACTTGCCTTCGCCGCACTTGCCCTCGGCCGACTTCTTGTCGCCGGACGTGGCCTTGGCGCCTGCCGCAGCACCGGCGGCCTTGCCCTTGTCGGCGCCGCATTTGCCCTCGGCACTCTTGCCGTCGGCACCACATTTGCCTTCGGCGTGCTTGGTCGCGTCGGCGGCCATCTTGGTATCTGCTGCCTTGGCATCGGTGCTGGCCTTGGCCGCCTGGCCGGCCACCAGATAGCCCTGGGCGAGGTCGCTCATGCTCAGCGCCGAGGCACTGGCGGTCATGCCCAGGCCGGCGGCCAGGGCGGTAGCAGTCAGCAGGGACAGGGTCTTGTTGGAACTGCTCATAGGTCGTGCTCCTGGGTGGTGGGCGGGTGCCCGGGTGGCCGGCAGGGGTGCCGGTGGAATCGATGGTGCAGCGATCCTACTCAACGAATCCTCGCCAAGACCTCAAATTTTCGTGAGGTTTGTTACAGAAGCATCCGGCGGGTTCGCACCGGGCAAGCCCGGCGCCCACAATGCGGGTGGAACACCCCAAAAAAGAAGGCCGCTCTCACCAGGACAGCGGCCACCTTGGAGTCAACTCCGGTGTTGCAGTGCAGCGTCAGGGCTGGCCGGTGCTGGAGGTCTCGTCGCGCTTCTCGCGCGGCGGCAGCGGCTGCTCGCCGTGCACCAGGAACCACACGTTCTCGGCGATGTTGGTGGCGTGGTCACCCACGCGCTCCAGGTTCTTGGCCATGAACAGCAGGTGGGTGCACGGGGTGATGTTGCGCGGGTCTTCCATCATGTAGGTCAGCAGCTCGCGGAACAGCGCGGTGTACTGCGCGTCCAGGCGGGCATCGTCCTCGCGCAGTTCCAGCGCGGCATCGGCGTCGTTGTCGCGGTAGGCGGCAATGGCACGGCGCACCTGCTGCGCAGCCAGGCGGCCCAGCGCACGCAGGCCCTGGATCTGCGGCAGCGGCGGCACCTTGCCCAGCGCGATCGAACGCTTGGCGACGTTGGCCGCGTAGTCGCCGATACGCTCGATGTCGGCCGGGATGCGCAGGCCCGCCAGGATCTCGCGCAGGTCGCGCGCCATCGGGCCGCGCAGGGCCAGGCGCATCACGTCATGGCTGATCTGCTGCTCCAGCGCATCAATGGCTTCGTCGTTGGCGATGATGCGATGGGCGGCGTTCTCGTCGCGCTTCTCGATCACGTCCATCGACGCTTCGAGCTGGGCGACGGCCATCTCGCCCATGCGCACGATCTCGGCCACCAGGCGTTGCTGCTCTTCGTCGTAGCTCTTGACGATGTGGTCGTTGGGAAGGTTCATGGTCTGCAATCCGGGTAGAGCCAGGCCGTGCCTGGCTGGGACATGTGGCGAAGGATCAGCGTCGATCAGCCGAAGCGACCGGTGATGTAGTCCTCGGTCTGCCGCTGCGACGGCTGCGAGAAGATCACTTCGGTGCGGTCGTGCTCGATCAGGTCGCCCAGGTACATGAAGGCGGTGTAGTCGGAAACGCGCGCGGCCTGCTGCATGTTGTGGGTGACGATGACGATGGTGTACTCGTGCTTGAGCTCTTCCACCAGCTGCTCGATGCGGCTGGTCGAGATCGGATCCAGCGCCGAGGTCGGCTCGTCCAGCAGCAGCACCGACGGGCGCAGCGCCACGGCACGGGCGATGCACAGGCGCTGCTGCTGGCCACCGGACAGGCCCAGCGCGCTCTGCCCCAGCTTGTCCTTCACTTCGTCCCACAGTGCGCCCTGGCGCAGTGCCTGCTCGACGCGGTCGGCCATGTCGGCCTTGCTCAGTTTCTCGTGGTGGCGGATGCCGTAGGCCACGTTCTCGAAGATGGTCATCGGGAACGGCACCGGCTTCTGGAACACCATGCCGACCTTGCTGCGCAGGCGGTTCATCGGGTACTTCGGCGACAGGATGTTCTCGCCGTCCAGCAGCACTTCACCGCGCGCTTCCAGCTTCGGGTACAGCGCGTAGATGCGGTTGAAGATGCGCAGCAGGGTCGACTTGCCGCAACCGGAGGGACCGATCAGCGCGGTCACGCGCTTTTCCGGAATCTCCAGGTTGATGCCCTTCAGGGCGTGGAACTTGTCGTAGTAGAAGTCCAGTCCACGCGCAGCCAGCTTCACCGGCGACGGCGTGTGCAGGCTCTCGTGCGAGGACGGCACGGCGATGCGCTGCATCGGCACGGCGTTGGAAAGGTCGTTCATGGCGTTGTCCACGGAAAGGTCAGTCATGGGAGATACGGTTGCGCAGCAGGATGCCGCGGGCGGCAAGGCTGACCAGCAACACGAAGACAGTCAGCACCAGGGCACCGGCCCAGGCCAGCACCTGCCAGGATTCATACGGGCTGCCGGCGAACTGGTTCATCACCACCGGCACCGAGGCCATCGGCTGGAAGATGTTGTTGTTCCAGTACTGGTTGCCGAAAGCGGTGAACAGCAGCGGAGCGGTCTCGCCGGAGATGCGGGCCAGCGCCAGCAGGATGCCGGTGATGATGCCGGCCGAGGCACTGCGGTACAGCACCTGCACGATCACCTTCCACTGCGGGATGCCCAGCGACAGGGCCGCTTCGCGCATCTGCGATGGCACCAGCCGCAGCATCTCGTCGGTGGTGCGCACCACCACCGGCAGCACGATGAAGGCCAGCGACAGGGCACCGGCGAACGCCGAGAAGTTGCCGCCGGTCTGCATCACGTACAGGGTGTAGACGAACAGGCCCAGCACGATCGACGGTGCCGACAGCAGGATGTCATTGACGAAGCGGACCACGGTGCCGGCCTTGCGGGCGTTGCCGTACTCGGCCAGCCAGGTACCGGCCAGCACGCCCAGCGGCGTGCCGATGCCGATCGCCAGCGCACACATCACGGCACTGCCGAAGAAGGCGTTGGCGAGGCCACCATCCTGCATCGGCGGCGGCGTCATCTTGGTGAACAGGTCCCAGTTGATGCCGGCCAGGCCTTTCGAGGCCAGGGTGAACAGGATCCAGCCCAGGAAGAACAGGCCGAACAGCGCGGTGGCGCAGGAGGCGGTGATCGCAACGACGTTGCCGATGCTGCGGCGCAGGTACAACGAATCAGCGGTGGTGGACATCAGTTGCCCTCCTTGCGGGACAGGCGCATCAGCATCAGGCGGGCGATGGCCAGCACCACGAAGGTGACGATGAAGAGGACGAAGCCGAGCAGCAGCAGGGCCGAACGGTAGGTTTCAGTGGCTTCGCCGAAATCGTTGGCGATCAGCGCGGCGATGGTGGTGCCCGGCTCCAGCAGCGACGGCGACAGGCGCACGCTGTTGCCGATCACGAAGGCCACCGCCATCGTCTCGCCCAGGGCGCGGCCGAGGCCGAGGAAGATGCCGCCGATCACTGCCGAGCGGGTGTAGGGCAGGACGATGTCCCAGCTCACTTCCCACTTGGTGGAGCCCAGCGCGTACGCCGACTCCTTCAGGCGGGTCGGCACGGTCAGGAACACTTCGCGCATCACCGAGGAGATGAACGGAATGACCATGATGGCCAGCACGAAACCGGCGGTGAGCATGCCGATGCCCAGCGGCGGGCCCTGGAACATCGGGCCGATGATCGGCCATTCGCCCAGGGTCTCGTTGAGGAACGGGGTGACGTACTCGGTCATCACCGGCACCAGCACGAACAGGCCCCACATGCCGTAGATGATCGAGGGAATGCCGGCCAGCAGTTCGATGGCGGTACCGACCGGGCCACGCAGCCAGCGCGGCGCGACTTCGGTGAGGAAGAAGGCGATGCCGAAGCTGACCGGCACGGCGATGACCATCGCGATGAGCGCGGTGACCAGGGTGCCGTAGATCGGAGCGAGGGCGCCGAACTTGTTTTCGACCGGGTTCCAGTCGGCGGAGAAGAAGAAGCTCAGGCCCTGCATCTGCAGGGCATGGCGGCCGCCCCACAGCATCGACAGCGCGGCGCAGGCCAGGGCGATCAGGACGAAGATGACGGTGCCGACCAGCACCCATCGGAACAGTTTGTCGTTGCGGGCATCACGCGCATCACGCGTGGACGGGGCGGCTACAGGCTGGGCGATGGCATTCATGGGGACGGCAGGGCCAGAAAGGGGCGGGGCGGCACGGCGTGGAAGAAGCGGTGCCCGCGTGGGGCGGGCACCGTCGTGTCCATCACTTCAGGTCGGTCGCCCAGTAGGCCTCGATCTGCTTGACCAGTTCGGCCGGCAGCGGCACGTAGTGCAGCTCGTTGGCCTGCGCCTGGCCGTTTTCGAAGGCCCACTTGAAGAAGGCCAGGGTGTCCTGGTTGCGCTTGGCGTCCTTCGGCTTCTTCTGCATCAGCATGAAGTTGGTGGCGGTGATCGGCCACGCCTGCTCGCCCGGAGCGTTGGTGATGACCAGGTTGAAGTCCTTGGCGCTGGCCCAGTCGGCGCTGGCGGCCGCGGCGGCGAAGGTTTCCGCGCTCGGCTCGACCCAGTTGCCGGCCGCGTTCTGCATGGCGGTGTACGGCATGCCGTTCTGCAGCGCGTAGGCCAGTTCGACGTAGCCGATCGAGCCCTTGATCTGCTTCACGTAGGAAGCGACGCCTTCATTGCCCTTGCCACCGACGCCGTCCGGCCACTGCACCGAGGTGCCTTCGCCGACCTTGCTCTTCCACTCCGGGCTGACCTTGGACAGGTAGTTGGAGAAGTTGAAGGTGGTGCCCGAACCGTCCGAACGGTGGACCAGGGTGATCTTGCCGTCCGGCAGCTTCACGCCCGGGTTGGCGGCGACGATGGCCGGGTCGTTCCAGGTCTTGACCTTGCCCAGGAAGATGTCGGCCAGCAGGGCGCCGCTCAGGCGCAGCTTGCCGGCTTCCAGGCCTTCGATGTTGACCACCGGCACCACGCCGCCGATGGCGGACGGGAACTGCGCCAGGCCGGCCTGGGCCAGCTCTTCGCTGCTCAGCGGCTTGTCGGAGGAACCGAAGTCGACGGTTCCGGCCTTGATCTGGGCAATACCGCCGCCGGAGCCGATCGACTGGTAGTTGATCTTGGCGCCGGTGCTGGTGTTGTAGTCAGCCGACCACTTGGAGACCAGCGGGAAGATGAAGGACGCGCCCGCGCCGGACACTTCGGCGGTCACCTTGGCACCGGCAGCGGCCGGGGCGGCGGCGCCGTCGGCAGCCGGCTGCTGCGCGGCCTGCTTGTCGCCACCGCAGGCCGACAGGCCCAGGGCGATGGCCAGGGAAAGGGCGGCGAGGCCGGCCGAGTGCAGTTTCATGGTCACTCCATAGCGGGGAAGAGCCGACGTGGTCGGCGGATGCGGCTATGAAATGATGTTTTTGTTACAGCCGTATTACCACCATGACAGGGGTGTCCTGGATCACGTTCTGACAAGGGTTTCACAGGATTGGCGCCGATCCGGCAGGTGCCCGGAAACCCCCGATCTGCGCACCGATATGACGGTCGGTTGGCCCTTGTAGAGTTGAGCCATGCTCGACTGCTCCCTGTTCTCGGTAGGTGCGGACCGTTGGTCCGCACGCTCCAGCACCCAGCCGAGCGTGGGCTCGTCTCTACAAACGCTCCTGCCTTCCATGACCCCACCGACTCCCCCATGGATCAGCGAAGGCGCAGCGCTCTTCACGACCCATCCCCCAAAAACAAGAAGAGCGCGAGATCTCGAGGATCTCGCGCCCGGGTGGGAGCGGCGGGGGAGAGAGGACCCGCCGCCCCCGTTCCTGCGGGGGAACGCGCTTACTTCAGGTTCTGCGACCAGTAGGTCTCGATCTGGCGGACCAGGCTGTCCGGCAGCGGCACGTAGTCCAGCTGGCGGGCCTGGGCGTCGCCATTCTTGTAGACCCAGCGGAAGAACTCCTGGGTCGCCTTGCCATTGGCAGCATTCTTCGGCGTCTTCTGCACCAGGATGAAGTTGGTGGCGGTGATCGGCCAGGACTCGGCGCCCGGCGCGTTGGTCATCACCAGGTAGAAGTCGCGGGCGTTGGCCCAGTCGGCGCTGGCGGCAGCGGCTGCGAACGAGGTGTCGCTCGGCTGCACGAACTTGCCGGCGGCATTCTTCATCGCGGTGTAGGAGAGCTTGTTCTGCAGCGCGTAGGACAGTTCGACATAGCCGATGCCGCCCTTGATCTGCTTCACATAGGCGGCAACACCTTCGTTGCCCTTGCCGCCGATGCCGGCGGGCCACTGCACCGAGGTGCCTTCACCGACCGAGCTCTTCCACTCCGGGCTGACCTTGGACAGGTAATTGACGAAGTTGAAGGTGGTGCCCGAGCCGTCCGAACGATGCACGACGGTGACCTTGGCGTTGGGCAGGGTCACGCCCGGGTTCAGCGCGGCGATGGCCGGGTCGTTCCAGGTCTTGATCTTGCCCAGGAAGATGTTGGCCAGCACCGCGCCGTCCAGCTTCAGCGCGCCCGGCGCGATGCCGGCCACGTTGACCACCGGCACCACGCCGCCGATCACCGACGGGAACTGCGCCAGGCCCGCAGCAGCCAGGTCTTCCGGCTTCAGCGGCGCGTCGGAGGAGCCGAAATCAACGGTCTTGGCCTTGATCTGGGCAATGCCGCCGCCGGAACCGATGGACTGGTAGTTGACCTTGTTGCCGGTTGCGGTGCTGTAGTCGGCCGACCACTTGGACATGACCGGGTAGATGAACGATGCGCCCGCGCCGGTGATATCGGCGGCGTTGGCGGCGAACACGGACGATGCGGCCAGGATGGCGACAGCGGCGCGCGACTTGAAGGCGTGGATCACGGGGAGACTCCTGGGGTGGTGGTCGAAGGGCGGTTGCCCGACGTTTCGGTGCACATTCCATAACGGTTGCGTGACACCCCCGCGTCTGTCATATGACGCGGGCGTGACACGCGTCATGAGCGATGTCACGTCCGCTGCGCCGGCAGGGCAGCGCGGCTACCGATGCAACGACGAAGGCACGGCCGGGGCCGTGCCTTCGCGGGTCAACGCAGGGGGCTGGACTTACCAGAAGAACTGCGCGCGGGCTTCCAGGATGTTGGGATCATCGTTGACGAAACCGCGCGCCGTGGAGCTGTACTTCTTGCTGTCGACCATCACGTAGTTGAGCATCAGCTTGAAGTTGGAACGCAGGTACCAGTTGGCGCCAACGGTCCAGATGTCCATCTTGCCACCCAGCACGCCATCGACGATCGGCGGGCGACCGGCAACCGGGTTGGCGGCGAGGTTGCCGTCATTGAGGTCCATGTGGTCGTAGCGCACGCCCAGCTGCCACTGGCCGCCGGCCGGGTTGTTCGGCAGGCCGGTGCCCGGGGTCCCGCCCTTGTAGCTCCAGGTCTCGCCGGTGACGTTCCACACGCCGCTGATGTAATAGCCGTCGCTGGTGTAGTTGTCGTGGTCGTAGCGCTTGGCCTTGCTGGTGTAGTACTCGGCCTGGGCCTTGAACGGGCCCTGGAAGTACATCGCTTCGGCACCGATGGTGCTGACGCGGTCGGTGTCGGTCAGGTTGCCGCTGTCGACCAGGCGGGCCGTGGCGAGGTCGGCATTCGGACGTGCACGCACGCGCAGGGTGTCGGCGTCGGTGTCGTAGTTGACGTAGCTCAGTCCGAAGTGCAGGACCTGGCCCTTTTCATTGATCGGGGCCCAGGTGCCACGCGCGCCGTAGCCGCTGCCGTGGGCCAGGTTGCGGGTCAGCTCGCGGCCGAAGGCGCTGGCAGTCACCGACCAGTTGTCCTGGCCGTAGCTGTACGCGCCGCCCAGGCGGCGGGCGATGGCATAGGTGTTGGTGACCGCTGCCTTGGAAATGAAATCGTTGTTCTTGGTGCTGGACAGTTCTTCCAGGCTGTTGGGCTGCTTGAACTGGCCCAGCTGCAGGAAGTGGTTGGCGTTGCCCAGCAGCTTGTACTTCACGTTGGTGTCGAGGAACTTGTCGGCCTTGGCGTCATAGCCGACCACCCACTCCACGTTGCCCGGGCCCTTGCCCTTCAGCACCAGCTCGGCGCGACGCAGTTCGAATTCGCTGTTCTTGCCGTTGCCGGCGTCGCCACCGTTGAGGTCGACCACATCGTTGTGGAACCAGTTGCCATCGGCCTGGACCAGGCCTTCGAAGGTGATTTCCGAACCGCCGATCACGTCGATGGCGACTTCGGCGTGTGCAGCCGGCACATACAGCGCAGCAGCCACGGCCACCGTCAGGAGTTGGTGATGCAGTTTCATGGAGAGGAGCCTTGCAGGCAGGTGGGAAGATGCGCGCAGGCTAGAAGGTAAAGATTGCGTAAATGTGACAGTTCACGCGCGGCAGACATCCACCGCAGGCCCCGTCACGGCAGGGCCTGCCATTGAACCCGCTTGCGTATGACGCCCGGATTGCGCCTTGGTTGCAGTCGATCCACGCCCTGCATGGATGCGGCCGTCACTCGGCCGGGGTCTTGTCCTTGAACCGGCACAGATCGGCGATCACGCATCCCGGGCAATCCGGCTTGCGCGCCTTGCACACATAACGTCCGTGCAGGATCAGCCAGTGATGCGCGTCGAGCAGGAACTCGGCGGGGATCACCTTCACCAGCTTGTCTTCCACTTCGCGCACATTCTTTCCCGGGGCCAGGCCGGTACGGTTGGAGACGCGGAAGATATGCGTGTCCACCGCCATCACCGGCTCGCCGAACGCGGTGTTGAGCACCACGTTTGCGGTCTTGCGGCCCACGCCCGGCAGTGCTTCCAGCGCATCGCGATCGCGCGGCACTTCACCGCCGTGCTTTTCCAGCAGGATCGCGCAGGTGGCGATCACGTTCTTCGCCTTGGCGTTGAACAGGCCGATGGTGGCGATGTACTGCTTCAGTCCTTCTTCGCCAAGCGCGAGGATCTTCGCCGGCGTGTTGGCCACCGGGAACAGGCGGCGCGTGGCCTTGTTGACGCCGACGTCGGTGGCCTGCGCCGACAGCGCCACCGCCACCAGCAGCTCGAACGGCGAGCTGTACTCCAGTTCGGTCTTCGGGTGCGGGTTGAGTTCGCGCAGGCGGGTGAACATTTCCACCACGTCGGCGCGCGGCATCGTGCCGCCACGCCGCGCCGGGGCGCGTGCGGTTTTCTTCGTGGTCGCCATTACTGCTCCTTGCCGCTGGCGCGGGCCTTGGCCCGGGCGAGGATGGCGGCGGCCGCGGCGGGCAGGGCGGGCTTCACGTCCGGCGCCGGGGCGGGCGTGCGCCGCGCGTCGCGTTCGGCTTCGCGGCGGGCCAGTCGCACCGCACGCGCGCGGTAGCGTTCGCGTGCCGCCCAGGCGGCCTGAAGCTGCTGCTGGGCCTGCTGCAACCGCTGCGGGAGTTCCGGGTGGCCGGGCAGCAACTGCGCGTCGTCGGCGCGGGCGACATAGTCCATCAGCCCGGCCTGCAGGGCGCCATCGAGATCGTCTGCCTGGACCCGGGCAAACAGCTGCGCGGGGTTGGGTCGGGATGCCATGGCGTCAGCGGTTCTGGAAGGCCGGCGGGCGACGCTGCAGGAAGGCGCTGGTTCCCTCGCGCATGTCCTCGGTGGCGAACAGCAGGCCGAACTGTGCGCTTTCGTATTCCAGCCCGGCTTCCAGGCTGCATTCGCCGCCCACGTGCACCGCATCGAGCAGGCCGCGCAGGGCCAGCGGCGCCGAGCGTGCCAGCTGCCGGGCGATGTCCTGCACGCGGTTGTCCAGCGCGTCGGCCGGTACCACCTCGTTGACGATCCCCAGTTCCAGCGCACGTGCGGCATTGATCGGTGCACCCAGCAGGCATAGCTCCAGGGTGGCGGCGCGGCCGCACAGGCGCAGCAGGCGCTGGCTGCCGCCGAAGCCGGGAATCAGCCCGAGATTGATTTCCGGTTGGCCGACTTTGGCGGTATCGGCGGCAATGCGCAGGTGGCAGGCCATGGCCAGTTCCAGGCCGCCGCCCAGGGCAAAACCGTTGACGCGGGCGATGACCGGTTTGGGCATGCGCTCGATCTGGCGCATCAGGGCCTGGCCCAGCAGCGAGAAATCACGTCCCTGAACCGCGCTGAGTGTGTTCATCTCGGCGATGTCAGCGCCAGCCACGAACGCCTTCGGGCCGGCACCGGTCAGCACCACCACGCGGATCTCCGGGTCTGCTGCGGCGGCGCTGAAGGCCTCGGCCAGGGCCTGCAGGGTCGCGGCGTTCAGGGCGTTGAGCTTGTCCGGGCGCTGGACGGTCACGGTGCGGATGGCGCCGTCGTCGGTGACAGCGATCAGGGCATCGGCCACGGGGAAACTCCTGGAACGTTAAAAAAAAGTGATATTGAACTCCGCGAACGCAGACGGGTCATAGCCTGCATCGTGAGTAGCGGTTACACGTTGCGCCCGTTATCCTAACCCGTCGCCTCAGGGCGGCGCAGAACGTCCCTGAGTTACCACCCCTGGAGAACTGTTTGATGAAGTTGCGTTCTATCGCGGTCGCCGTCGCGGCCCTGGCCCTGACGGGCAATGCCTTCGCCCAGGACGTCTCGTCCGAAAAGGGCAAGCTGAGCTACTACTTCGGTTACGACTACGGCAACAACCTGGCGGAGCTGACCGGTCGTGGTGAGCAGCTGGACATCAACTCGGTGGTGAAGGGCCTGCAGGATGCCTACGCCAAGAAGCAGCCGGCGATCACCGCCGAGCAGCTGAAGCCGGCCGTTGAAGCGTTCCAGAAGCGCGAGCAGGGCCGTGCCCAGGCTGCCAAGGCCGAGTACGAGAAGGCTGCTGCCGAAAACAAGACCAAGAGCGATCAGTTCATCGCGGCGAACAAGGCCAAGGCCGGCGTGCAGTCGCTGCCGAGCGGCGTCCAGTACCGCGTGATCGAAGCCGGCAAGGGTGCCAAGCCGACCCAGGCCAGCACCGTGCAGCTGGAAGTGGCCGGTCCGTTCCCGTACGGCCAGCGCCCGACCGAAGCCCGCCCGGCCCAGCAGATCCCGTCGATCAAGGTCAGCGAAGTCGAAATGAAGGCCATGCGCGAGACCCTGCTGCAGATGCCGGCCGGCTCGAAGTGGGAAGTCACCCTGCCGCCGGACCAGGCCTACGGTGCGGACCCGCGCACCCCGTTCCCGCCGAACGTGGCTGTGCAGTTCGAGATCAAGCTGGTCAGCGTCAAGTAAATCGAAGCAGTAAACCAAACGCGCCGGTGATTCCACCGGCGCGTTTTTGTTTGCGCAGTGCCTGACGGTACAGTCGACTGTCAGTCGACTGCTCTTGGGTCACATCGGGGAAACGCCCGCGCTGCGCGCGCTAGTCGACTGACAGTCGACTCTACCGTCCGACCGGCCCACCCGCGCAAATTCAGCCCGTTCGCGCTACTGTTGCCGGGTGCAAACAATGGAAGAAACGGCGCGTGTTGTCGCAAGTCCCTGCATCGGAGTGTGCACGCTGGATCCGCACCGGCAGTGCACCGGCTGCGGGCGTCATATCGATGAAATCGCACGGTGGTCGTCGATGAGCAACGACGAACGCAGTCGCATCCTGCATCGCGTGCAGCCGTTGCGGGCGCAGCTCCAGCAATCACTGCGCGGCTCGCTGGCCGACCACGAACGTTTGATGCGCGCGCTGCATCCGTTGGCCGATCCGCCGGCCGGCGATGGCTGGAACCGCAGCGAACTGATCGATCTGCTGCCGCCCGGGCCTCCGGTGGAAGCGGCCGTGCTCGCGGGAATCGTGCCGCGCGCCAGTGGCGCGCAGGTGATCCTCACCCGTCGCACCGAAACCCTGCGCACGCACGGTGGCCAGGTCGGATTCCCCGGCGGCCGCACCGAGCCCGACGACCGCGACGCACTGGCGGCAGCATTGCGTGAGAGCCAGGAAGAAATCGCCTTGGCTCCGGGCCAGGTGCAGGCGCTGGGCTATCTCGATCCCTTCGTGACGATCACCGGCTATCGGGTCACCCCGGTGGTGGCGGTGGTCGATCCGGACTTCGTGCCGGTGCCGCAGCCCAGCGAAGTGGCCGAGGTGTTCGAGGTGCCGCTGGACTACCTGATGGCGGCGGACAACCTGCGCCAGGTCGAAATCAACCATCGCGGCCGCATCCGTCACGTCCTTGAGTACAGCTGGCCCGGCCAGCGCATCTGGGGCGCCACCGCGGCCATTCTCTACAACCTGCGTCGCCGCCTGGAGCAAGTGCAATGAACCCGATCGATCCGCCGTGGACCACCCTGGTCGATGTCGCCACCCTGGCCGCTGCGTTGGGCGAGGGCGTGCGCGTGGTCGACGCACGCGCCACCGCCAGCACCGCGGTGCGGGTGGTTGATGCGCGTTCCTCGCTGGCCGATCCGCAGGCAGGTAGCGGCCAGTACCTGGCAGGTCATATCCCGGGTGCGGTGTATGCCGATCTGAATCGTGACCTGTCCGATCTGTCGCGCGTCGGCCATGGTCGCCATCCGCTGCCGGACAGCGATGCCTTCGCCGCGAAGCTCGGCCAGTGGGGCATCGGTCCTGACACGCAGGTGGTGGTCTACGACGGCAGCGACGGCAGCATGGCCGCCTCGCGCCTGTGGTGGCTGCTGCGCCTGATCGGGCACAGCAAGGTGGCCGTGCTCGATGGTGGTATCGCCGCGTGGCAGGCCGCACGGCAACCTTTGGCGACGGGGCCGGATGAGGTGACCGCGCTGCCGGCTTACCCGGGCCGTTTCGACACCACCCAGATCGCCAATGCCGAGGAGATCAGCGCACGCCTGAAGCACGCGCCGGGCTGGCTGGTCGACGCACGCGCGGGCGAACGCTTCCGCGGCGAAGTCGAGCCGCTGGACCCGGTCGCCGGCCACGTACCCGGCGCGGTCAACCGTCCGTTTGCGTTGAACGTCGCCGACGGCCGGCTGCGCGATGCACAGGAACTGCGCGTCGAGCTGCAGGGTGTGATCGGCAACCGTGATCCGCAGCAGGTGGTGCTGATGTGCGGCTCCGGCGTGACCGCCTGCCACCTGCTGCTGGCGATGGAAAGCGCAGGCCTGAGCGGCGCACGCATCTACGCCGACTCCTGGAGCGGTTGGGTGAGCGACAGCAGCCGCCCGGTGGCGACCGGCGCCTGAGAAGCGCGGGGTCGGATCCGTTTTCCAACGGGAAACGGCTCTGACCCTATCGAGCGTAAATCCGGGTCAGAGCCCGTTGCGTGGCCACGGGATCCGACCCCGTGTCGACCAAGGTCGGCACCCACCAACAGCGGCAGAAATCTGTCGAAGGCGGGGTGGGTCCGGTTGCGGGGCCGACCGAGCTTACATGGGTGAGGGCGCTTTGCTTGCGAAGCACTGCTTCGCAAGCGCCCGAACGCACAGCCGCCAGC